>JAGXHZ010000039.1 GCA_024635855.1 Sulfuricurvum sp. | reverse complement strand
CTGTTACCGTTGTAAAAATATCGTTGAACCGTACATCTCAAAGCAGTGGTTTGTCCGTAAAGAAGTAGCACGCGGTTCTATCGATAAAACCAATGACGGACTCACTCAGTTTTTCCCGCCCCATTGGATCAACAGCTACAACTCATGGATGGGAGAACTGCGCGACTGGTGTATCTCTCGCCAACTGTGGTGGGGACACCGTATCCCTGTGTTTTACTGTGACGATTGCGATCAGGAGTGGGCGAGTCTTGAAGAGCATCCTTCATCATGTCCGCATTGTGCAAGCACTTCATTTACGCAAGACCCTGATGTTTTGGATACATGGTTCAGCTCTGCATTATGGCCTTTCTCGACACTAGGATGGGGAAATGGTGACGTGAGCGCTGATGCACTGTTTCAAAGTGAGGATATGGCAAAGTTTTATCCCAACAGCCTTCTTATTACAGGATTTGACATCCTCTTTTTCTGGGTTGCGCGAATGATGATGATGGGAGAAAGTTTTACAGGAGAACTCCCGTTTAAACACATCTACCTTCATGCACTAGTACGTGATGAAAACGGTCAAAAAATGTCAAAATCCAAAGGCAACGTCATCGATCCTCTGGATATGATAGAGCAGTACAGTACGGATGCCCTGCGTTTTACCCTTGCTGTTTTAGCCGTTCAAGGACGTGATATTCGTCTCAGTTCTGACAAGCTCGAACAAAGCCGTAACTTTACCAATAAACTTTTTAATGCCTCAAAGTTTTTACAAATGAACGTCGAAACATTTAAAGATTTATCCCAACAAGAGATTACTACACCATTGGGTCGCTATATGCTAAGCCGTTTCAGACGTGCTACGGCTGAGACGAGAGGGTATTTGGATGAGTATCGCTTTAATGATGCGGCAACTACCCTCTATCGCTTCTTGTGGAATGAATTTTGTGACTGGGGAATCGAGCTTGGCAAAGCGAGCAAAGAGAGTGTTCATGAGCTGGGAAGTATCTTCAAAGAGTCAATGAAGCTCATGCATCCGTTTATGCCGTTTATCACTGAGTATCTTTATCATGAACTCTCAGGAACCTCTCTCGAAGAGGGCAATTCGATTATGGTAATGACGTATCCTGAAGATGTCACTGTTGATGAGAAGATTGAAGCAGAGTTTGCCATTATCATGGATGCCATTATCACTATCCGCAGGGCTAAAACACTTGTTGATTGCGGGAACCAAAAAATCCCTCTAGCTTATGTAAAATGTAGTGGAAACCACACCATGATGGAGCCCTTCATCGCACGCTTGGGAAAAGTTGAAACCCTAAAATTCACAGACAGTAAAATTGATAATGCAATCAGTGACATTGGTGAGAGCGTTGAAGTGTATATCCCAACCGAAGCAATTGATTTGTCACCCATCATCGACCGCCTGAGTAAACAGCGTGAAAAACTTCAAAAAGAAGCAGATAAACTAAGCGGTATGCTCTCCAACGAGCGCTTTGTTGCCAATGCTCCCGAAGCTGTCATTACTGAAAATCGAAATGGCTTAGCCGATGCGCAAGACAAAATAGCAAAAATCGACGTTCAATTGGGGTCATTGCAAAGCTAATAGCAGAATTTAATCTGCTATTCCCTCAATTTCTATCATCATTTTCACTTCATCACCCACAACAACTCCGCCGGCTTCAATAGCCTTATTCCAATTCAATCCGAAATCTTTGCGATTGATTTTACCTTCCAACGTCAAACCTGATCGTTGAGTTCCGCTATTATCAGTCATTACCCCGCCTATGTCCATATCCAATACTACTTTTTTTGTTATGCCATGCATGCTTAAATTTCCAGTAACTTTTTTTCCCTTTTGAGACAGCATTGCAAATGTAATCTCAGGATATTTTATTACATCAAAAAAATCAGCACTGCGTAAATGCTCATCACGTTTTTCAATTCCAGTATTTATAGTCGATGCTTTTACGGTACCGCTCAATGATTTAAGTACGCCCTTCTCCAAATCATACGATCCGCTGAAACCGCTAAAATTACCGCTAACTGTACTAATCATCATGTGTTTTACTTTAAACCCAACACTTGAGTGAGAAGTATCCACACTATAAGGTGCAGCACATAATGACATTGACCCAAACAATAAACTTGACACAACCGTAGTAATAAAATGATGCTTCACAGAACTTCCTTTAATTAGAAAAATTTATTTATTGTAGTATGTTTTTTAGAATGATTTCTTAACTCTCAGTTAATGGGGAAAATATTTAAGCTTTGCTATACTTTTACAACTATCAAAAAGGTATATTATGGAACTTTGCGTCGCACTGGATCTACCTACAATGCAAGACAATTTAGAACTTATTGAAAAAATAAAACACTATCCGCTCTGGCTAAAAGTAGGACTTCGCTCTTACATTCGGGATGGGAAACCGTTCATTGATGCGATTAAGCAGATCAATCCCGATTTAAAAATTTTTCTCGATTTAAAACTCTACGATATTCCCAATACAATGGCAGACTCTGCCGAATCCATCATGGGACTTGGCGTTGATATGTTTAACGTTCATGCCTCTGCCGGTCGCAAAGCAATGACTGAAGTGATGAAACGGCTTCAGCCCTACGATAATCGTCCGTTAGTTTTAGCCGTTACCGCATTGACCTCTTTTGATGAAAATGAATTTACTCATGTATACGAAAAATCCATCGCTGATAAAGCCGATCAATTTGCGCAAGATGCCCATGAAGCCGGTCTTGATGGAGTTGTGTGCAGTGCGTATGAAAGCGCTTCGATCAAATCCCTTACTTCCAATGCCTTTATCACTCTCACCCCCGGTATTCGACCGTTTGGTGAGGATGCCGGAGACCAAGAACGTGTCGCTACCATCGAAGTAGCACACAATGCCAAGGTCAATTTTATCGTCGTAGGACGACCGATCTATGCTTCCCAAGACCCTGCTTTAGTAGTACAAAAAATTATTGCCAGTTTATAAGATTATCTTGCATCTATTAAGTACCTATTTAAGGTGCTTGTTATCTAAGCCTGACTATAATTACGCCCTCTTAGACATATACGGACGAGTAGGAAAGCGGCTGAATCCACCTCCCTGCTAAGGAGACGTACTGGCAACGGTACCGAGAGTTCGAATCTCTCCTCGTCCGCCACCCATTAAATTCCCTCTAACACAATCCATATTTTTAATGTACTTTCGTATAATATCTACTTTTCCTCTCGCACTACTCCATCCTCAACCCTCAAAATCCGATCAAATAGTGGCAGCATGCGCTCATCGTGAGTGACAACGACAATAGCAACCTGCTGTTCATGGGCAAGTTTTCGCAGTAACTCCATGACAGAAAGTGCTCTCTCACCATCCAATGCGGCAGTCGGTTCATCGGCGAGGATGATTTTAGGATTATTAGCAAGCGACCTTGCGATAGCCACCCTTTGGCTTTGACCCCCTGAGAGCTGTGAGGGCATTTTTTTTTCTTTGTCCCCTACTCCCAAATACTCCAACAGTTCTCTGGCTTTGGCGTTAGAATCCTTTGTAGACACCCCATTCATCTGTGGGACTAAAGTTACATTTTCCAATACATTCAAAAAAGGGATCAAATTGTGTGCCTGAAAAATAAATCCGATATTCTCACGGCGAAGCTTGCGCTCATCATGGATAAGCCATTTTTCGTCGTACACTATGTCACCATTTAGGACAAGTTTCCCGCTTGAAGGTTCCGTGATACACCCTATCATCGTAATAAGCGTTGTTTTTCCCGAACCGCTGGGACCTAGAAGTGCCACCGTTTCTCCTGAAAAGATCTCGAATGTCGCCTCTTTAATCGCAGTAACGGCACTATCACCCATTCCGTACGTTTTTGAAATACCACTCATGGCTATTATTGGCATACTCATTTATCCCCCAATCGCACTGGATGGATCAACACGAAGTGCCGTACGAATACCCGAAAGGGATGCCAAAATACTCACGATAATGATGACAATAAAAAGTTTTAGTGCATCAGTAGGGATAAGGATGACCGTTTTTGGGAAAAAGTTAGCACTTGCATTGGCAAAGATATTTCCACCGATAAACGCAAGAATTCCCAGTAATAACGATTGCTGTCCAATCATCTTCGTAATGATGATATTGGGTGCTCCTATGAGTTTTAAAATGGCTATCTCTTTCATTTTACCGATCGTCATCGTGTAGATAATAAGTGAAATAATCACCGACGAGACGATGAGTAAAATCACGGTGAACATCCCTATTTGCTTAGCAGAGCGTTCAATGAGATTTTTAGTGAGAATATCACTCTGTTCTTGCGCCGTATACACTTCTTGATGTTTCCAACGCTGGATTTCTCTCGCCACCGTTTTTGAATCAAACCCTTCTTTGAGAGTCAAAACAATCGTATTGACCGTAGAGGTTGAAACGCTGTTTCCTCCACGGAAGCGGTCATTGCGGATTTGCTCGTTGCTAAACAAAAATTGCAGCTCTTGCGCCTCACTTAGATCCAAATAAATCATTGGATCACCGCCTGAAGAGACGGCTTTGTGCGTCATTCCTACAACCGTATACATTTCACGCCCAAGCGGTATGGAATCTCCGAGCTTAAATCCCGTTTTGCTATCGACGATGATCTCTTTGTGGGGGATTTGAATGGAACGTCCAACACTAAGAGTATATGGCGCATAGCTGCTAAATACATCATAGCCCAAGGCAAAGACCCGTATCGGCTTCTTAGTTTGAAAAATTTGGAGGCTTTGAAAGGTGATAGGATGCACCTCATCCACCCCTAAAAATCCTTTGAGCGAATATTTGAGATCTTCATGGAGTCGTGAGTTTTCGGCAAAAGGTCCAAGGGTATCTTTTTGTACCACCCATAAATCGGCTGCTATATCATTGGGGACGATCATCGAGTCGTGCACCATTCCCCGATACACACCGATCATAATGAGCACCACACCAATGAGCATCCCAACCCCCAATGCGGTGACGATAAACTTACCCAGAGAATGAGCAATATCACGTTGTGCGAGATTAATCATAATTCTATTTTTGCTTTAGATGAAATATCGATAACCGTTTCCGCTTGCTCACCGATATGCAAAGGATTGGGAATACTGTCCAAGCCAACATACACAACACGTTCTTCCGTAATACGGTCACTCTCCACCCCGATTCGAACCACTTTACCTGAAAATTTCTGATCCGGAAACGATCTGAGAATGACTGTTGCATTTTGCCCTACTTTTATTTTTGCACTTTGACGCTCATCGATGTAAGTTTTAATCCACAGTGTTTTGGGATTGGCGAGTCGAAACACTGCCATCCCTGCACCTACGGTACTCCCTGCTTCAAAATCACGCGAAACGACGATTCCATCAAATGGTGAAAGTAAGGTCAAATCATCAATTTTATCTTGTTGGCTCGTACGTGTCGCAAGGGATTTTTCAATGTCATATTTGGAGATTTTCAGATTTTCTTTGGCACTTATCAATTGCGCTGCGGCACTTTGTGCTCCTGCTTGTGCACTGTCAAACTCGGCTTGGGTTACAAATCCCCCTTTTAAAAGAGTCGTGTAACGAGAAAGCGTCGTATCTGCTAGATTCTTTTTGGCTTTTAAATCCTCGATAATCGCATTTTGGGATGCCAATTGAGCACGGCTTTTAGCAATCGTTGCCGTGCTCTCTTGTAAATTTCCGCGCAGTTCTGAGATTTCCATTTTTGCCAGCACTTGACCCTCTCGAATCACATCACCCTCATCGGCAAACAACTCCGCAAGCTTGGACGTTGTTTTGGGAGCGAGCACGACTATCTCTTTGGCCTCAATCGTCCCTATTCCGCTGACAAATGTTGACTTGGGTGCTCCTTTATTAGCTAATACCTCGGGTATTTTTTGAGCTTGGAGCTTTACGTACACCGCAACAACTGCTACTACAAAAGCTACCAATCCCATCCAAACATATTTATTTTTTATCATTTCCATTACCTTCATTGAGTAGTTTTTGCACGTGTGCATACGCACTTATTTTTTGATATTTTACTTGGGCTAACTCAGATTCTGCACTGTCTAACGTGCTTTGAGACTCCAATACATCCACATAGGTTGCTAATCCTTGCGCATATCGTCCTCCAATGAGGTGCAATGATTTTGTGGTAGCAGCAATAACACTCTCTTTGGATTTTATCGACTCATCAGCACGTTTGAAATCACGATACGCGCCATATATTTCTTGCCACAATAGACGCTCAACATTCTCAAACTCTTTTTGGGCTATCGTATAGGCAATACGGCTTTTTTGCCCTTCTGCTGAGAGCTTACCACCATCATACAACGGTATCGTCCCCACAACTCCTGCTTGATAGCTGTCATACGCCGAGAGAGAATTATCATAGCCATACGAGCCTACCAGTGCTACATTTCCGTATTTTTCATTATTTGCCGCATCCGATAAAGCTTTGAGAGAGTCAATAGACAAACGTAAAGCTTTTAGCTGAGGATTATTGTCGCGTAATTTTTGTCGCAGAGTTTCCAAAGAGATATTTTGAAGGGACAGCATTTCGCAACGCTGATCTAAACTGGATTGGTTAACAGCTGCCAATTCATCACTTCCGATCAAAATCCCCAGTGACAAAGAGACCTTATCGTAGTCAATCTTGGCTCGCAAGGCACGATCTTGCGCTTCCAAAAGAGATGCTCTAAAGCGCAACTCATCCGCCTCTGTTTTTAATCCGCTTTTACGCATATTGAGCGCCTGCTTGAACTGACCTTCATAAAATTTTACCGAAGCTTCAGCCGTATCGATCAATGAAGCTGTAACTGCAACACTATAATACGTATTCCAAACTTTCTCGATGAGTTCATTCTGAGTCAATTTTTTCGTCGAACCTGCACCCTCTTGCGTACGCAAAGCAGAAGTATATCGATCACGAGAACGTCCAAAATCCCACAACGAATACGATCCGCTAATGTCACCGTGAAAACTATCACTTTGTTTGGTCGCAAATGCTCCATTGGTTGGCATGACAAACGTTTTGGTTGGGAAATAGTTGGCATTTGCGTCGATGCGAGGATACAGCGCCGAATCAGCACTCTTGGTCGTTTCGATAGCGCTTTCGTATTGCAAAGAAGCAATTTGACCATTTGGGTGTGTTTTTAACGTTTTTTCAATCGCTTCCTCTAGCGTTAAAGCACTTGCACTCATACTAAGTAGAAAAAAGGAAAAAGTGGTAATGAATCGCATACAATTCCTCTCGTGATAATTATCTAAATTATATCACAAAATAAAACTCTGTTATTGATCGAAGTCAATCCTTTTAGGCTAAATTAATATTCTTCTTTGGTATAAAGTTCTATCTATTCAACGCGGTTTCGGCCACGTTCTTTGGCTAAATAGAGTTTTTCATCGACTTGCGTGATATAACGGTCGACTCTCTCTTGATTAATCGAAACCGTATTATCTGCGAGAATGGTCAGGGTTCCGATACTGACTGTATAATGGATCGCAACATTATCAATTTTAACTTCACTCATGGCGGCTGCGTCACACACTTTTTGGGCGAGAATCAAAGCTTCTTCTTTATCCGTTACCGGCAAAAGTATCATAAATTCCTCACCGCCAAAACGGAAAATATAATCTGATTTACGGAGGGTTTGCTCCAGCAAGCTTGAAAAATGTTTCAATACGACATCCCCGACCGTATGTCCATAAGTATCGTTCACGGCTTTAAAATGATCCAGATCACACATCATCAAAGCGAACTCTCTTCCGGTTGCTTTAGAGATATCCAGTTTGTTCAAAATGATTTTATTAAAAAGACGTCGAGTCAAGAGATGGGTAAGCGGGTCTTTGGCACTCTCTTCGATTTCATTCAGGAAAGCGATCTCATTTCCAATCTCCAACGAATAATAATCGATTTTTTGCATCAGATGGATGAGTGTTGCAGGGCGAAAGGTTTTAGACTTGCAATAGTTGATGACATTGGCAGCAAGATCATGGAGATTCATGTGAAGTTTTTCGATAATTTTAAAGTGTGCCGTCGTCAGAAGATAAGAGGTAGAAGCACTGTGCATCCATTGACCGAATTCACAATGGTTTGGATTGAGTTCCGGATAGTCATCACCCGATTCATTTTGTTGGATATAAACGATAAGGTTGAGTATCCATCGAATGTGACTCTCATAATGTACCATAAATTTTTTATCCGGCATCAGTGCGATATGAGAGAGACGGAGTTCATTTTTAAGGGTAAGCTGATTTAAAAATTTTTTCAAATAAAGATCGGTGATCCGATCCTCATGAACGATAAAAAAATGGTTTATCTCATGAATATCGTCACAATTTTTCTTTTCTGCGAGATTGCCTATAAGTCTGCGGGCGATGGTAATAAGTTCACTGTAGAGAAAAATATACGAAATATCATTTTCGATCGTGAAATGGACGAGTTCCTTCGTCTTTTTTTCAATTTCCTCCTCCGAAGTGGAGAGGAGAAGGGATAAGAGAAGTTTTTTCTCTTCTGCAATTGCGTAGGTATAGAGGTAGTCGTTGGTTGCATTAAACTGTAAACTTTCTATATTAATAGTAGAATCGTACACACATTCACGAATGTCGTCAAAATAGTTTTCCATGTTATACATCAAAAACCTCTCCTTTTATTTCTAGACTGTATATTATTAATAATATACTCGATATCCATCATAATAATTAGTGATATTCAAATTTTAACTTTTTAACAACATTATTCCATTTTATGTGTATCAATAAGTAACTTTATTTAATTGATTCCACAGCCTAAAATAAGGATATAATATTTCGTAAATATTATTCTTGAATTTAATTCCAAATATACGACACTTTTTATGAGTTTTAAAAAGAAAAGAGGACACGATGCTGATCGGATATGCTCGTGTAAATTAGCATTAATTTTAGCTAAGAAGGGTGTACTTTATAAATGAAAAGTCTTAAGTCATATCTTATCCATTCTTTTACCAGTCATAAAATCGAACATACCCCCTACTACCTCATTGCGCTACTGGCTGTTAATATGCTTATTGTGGCAAGTGTATCGATCGGATTACTCTACAATATCGGATTTGAGCATCAAAAAAGTCGACTAATGGATTTAGTTGAAACGCAAAGTGTCATGATCGATATTGTTGCACATAAAGCTTATATGGAGCATCATGCTCATTTTTCAGATACCGAGATACGCACAGTTGCCGCAAAATTTATCCGACAAATAAATACAAAATACCCTGCTTATGGAACAATTGGGCAAACCGGAGAATTCACGTTGGGTCAACGTAATAACGACTCCATCGGATATATTCTAAAGCAACGCTATTTTGATGAAAAAAATCAGCTATCCATTCCTTGGGGATCAGCCGATGGCGAACCTATGCGCCGAGCGTTAAGCGGGCAAAAAGGTACCGATGTTTTGTTGGATTATCGTGGAGTTCTCGTTCTTGCCGCCTACAAACCTATGCCTGCTCTTAGATGGGGATTAGTCGCAAAATAGATCTTGATGAAATTCGGGCTCCCTATATCAAGGCGGCATGCTACTCCTTCTTATTTACTCTTTTTTTAGCCATAATAAGCAGTGTCTTTTTTTGGTTTTTTGTCAATCCTCTGGTCCGTGAGATCGAAGATTCTCGACAATTCAACCGTTTACTTATTTCGAAGTCATCGAGTGGGTTAGTGCTATGTACAAACGATGGACAAATTATTGATGCAAACCAAGCATTTCTAAAAATTGTTGGACGAACTCTTGAACAAATTTTGACGTTTAATTTTCTTGATTTGATTGCTGAAAAATACATTGAAAAAGAAAAAAAGCAGCTAATGAGACTGATTCAAACCGGTTCGCTTGCCACATACGAAAGCTGTTGTATCAATAGTGCTGGAGAGCTGATTCCAATCAGGCTGTCGGGTGAATTGGTAACGATGAAAAATGCTAATTATATATGGCTAAGCATTGAGGATATAAGTGATTTTAAAAAACGAGAAGCTGAACTGATGCTTTCATCTATTGTTTTTGAAAATTCACAAGAAGCCATATTTATCACCGATAATAAGAAAAGAATTATTAAAGCCAACCAAGCATTTACAATGGTCACTGGGTATTCTTTTGTTGAAGTGTTAGGACATACTCCAAGTTTTCTTAAATCTGGGCGTCACGATTCGTTGTTTTACAAAAAGATGTTTGAGGAGATTGAAGCTACGGGCACATGGCATGGTGAAATATGGAACAAACATAAAAATGGTAAGATTTATCCTTCATTACAAAGCATTTCCGCTGTGTATGATGAGAATAATAAATTGATCCGTTATGTTTCTATACTTACCGATATCAGCATGCAAAAGGCATATGAACAGCAGCTTTATGATCATGCGCATCGTGATACATTAACAGGACTTCCTAATCGTCTCTATTTCGAACAAAAATTTGATCAGACACTTCTTCGTGCACAGTATACGCAGCAAAAGTTTGCTTTATTTTTTATCGATCTTAACCATTTTAAAGAGGTTAACGACACGATGGGACATGATACAGGTGATTTTTTACTCCAAACCGTTGCTAATTCTTTAAAAGAGGGAATACGATCCGAGGATTTCGTTGCACGCGTAGGTGGAGATGAGTTTGTCGTGATTCTTGCAACTATTTCCAATAGCAATGAAGCCGTTCGGATTGCTCAGCATCTTATGGAAAAATCACAGCAAATTATTCAAATTGGAGAGCACACACTGCACCCTTCACTTAGTATAGGTATAGCCATGTACCCAGAGCACGGTACTGAAAGATCAGAGTTGTTAAAATGTGCTGATGAAGCTATGTATCACGCCAAGCACAATACACAAGAGCATTATCATGTATTTTCCACTTAATGATTCCAAGACTCAAAGGAAAAAGAGATCGGACTAAAACAGAGGCAAATAGTTCTGCCTCTAAAGCTTTATAATAATCCCATTAATGCAACAAGTAAAACTGGCGGAGTAATCACCAGCCCTACTTTCATATATTCGCCCCATCCGATCTTGACCCCTTTTTGTGCCAAAACATGAAGCCATAGCAACGTTGCGAGCGATCCGATTGGGGTCATTTTTGGTCCCAAATTACATCCGATGATATTGGCATAGGCTAAAGCATTATTTCCTGCCTCTGCAATGGCGATATCCATAATCATGATGGTAGGCATATTGTTCATTATTGAGCTTAAGATTGCGGATAAGAAGCCTGTTCCGATTACGGCATAGACATTTCCCATACTTTGTAACTCTATAATCAATCCAGCAAGATAGGTTGTTAATCCGCCGTTTTTCAGACCATAAACAACGACATAAAGTCCGATGCTAAACCACACCACCTGCCACGGGGCGGCTTTGATGGTCATAATGGGTTTTGTTGCTTTAAAGTAGGTTGCGATGGCTAAAAAGACCAATGCACCGCCCAGAGCGAATACCGAGATCGGTAGATGGTACGCATCCCCGATAAAATAACCTATCATCAAGAGACCCAAGAACCACCAGCTGAGGCGGAACATCGTCATGTTTTTAATCGCTGACTCAGGAGATGCCAGTTGCGTAATGTCGATGCTGGTCGGAATATCTTTGCGAAAATAAATCCATAATACGGCAATCGATGCGAGTATACTGAGAAAATTGGGGAGAAACATCGTTTTAGCATATTCCCAAAATCCAATGTGAAAATAACCCGCTGTTACGATGTTGGTAAGGTTTGAGATTACGAGCGGATTGGAAGCACTGTCCCCGATAAATCCGCCCGCCATCAAAAAGGCGAACATGGAGAGAGGATTCATCTTTAGATATTTCATTTTCGCTAACACAATCGGTGTTAGGATCAATGCCGCACCGTCGTTGGCGAAAAAAGCCGATACCAATGCTCCGAGAATCAAGATATAAATAAACATCAAGTGACCGTTACCGCCAGAGAGACGCGCCATTTTCAATGCTGCCCATTCAAAGAAACCGATTTCATCCAGTACCATGGAGAGAAGGATGATCCCGATAAACGCCAGTGTTGCATCCCAAACGATGGAAGTAACCGTCCATACATCCCCTATACTTACTACACCTAGAACCACAGCGACAATCGCACCCACTACCGCCGTGGTACCGATTTGCAATCCGCGCGGTTGCCAAATGACAAAAATCAGTGTCACTAAAAAAATTGCACTTGCTAAAATCATATTTTTTCCTTCATTTGTCATCCCGTACTTGATACGGGATCCATCTTTTACATTTGAGAATACTGGATTCCGTGTCGTGGCACGGAATGAAATAATGGCAGAATTGTACCATAACATCAATATATCTTGATATATTATTTTTATTTCGTTACACTTTCACAAATCGGAGGTAAAAGATGGATGTTTTTTTAGAAACTGTATCGGCACTGAATGATGAAACACGTATCAAGCTCTTGGCATTTTTGGATACACACGGCGCTCTGTGCGTCTGTGATTTGCAAGAAAGTTTCGGGATGATCCAATCGCGTCTTTCGCGTCATTTGAAAATCCTCAAAGACGGCGGTTTTTTACGGGTGGATCGTTGCGGTACGTGGGCGTATTATTCCATCCGCTCCCCACTGGAT
>JAGXHZ010000038.1 GCA_024635855.1 Sulfuricurvum sp. | reverse complement strand
GCTCACGTCTCTGCTTCGGGCGGTGTTTTTAACGCACCACTCAACGCGATGAAAATCGGTGCCAAAGCGTTTGCCCTTTTTACTAAAAATCAAAAGCAGTGGGCGGCAAAACCACTTGAGGATGAAACGATTGGATTGTTTAAAGACAATCTTGCCAAAAGCGGAATTCTTCCCTGCCATGTTTTACCTCATGATTCGTATCTTATTAATCTCGGACATCCCGAAGAAGAGAAGCGTGAAAAATCACTGGAAGCATTTATCGATGAGTTGCAGCGTTGTTCACAGTTGGGGCTTGATCGATTGAATTTTCATCCGGGAAGCCACCTCAAGCAAATCAGTGAAGAAGAGTGCATAGACCGTATTGCCATGAGTATGAACGAGGCGATTAAAACGGTGGAAGGTGTCAATCTCACCATCGAAAATACCGCAGGACAGGGGTCTAATCTCGGATGGAGGTTTGAGCATATTGCAGCCATCATCGAGCGCATTGATGACAAATCACGTGTCGGAGTATGTATCGATACGTGTCATATGTTTACGGCAGGATATGATATTCGTACTCGCGAAGCGTATGATGCAACATGGAAAGAATTTGATACAATAATAGGATTTAATTATCTCAAAGGGATGCACATTAACGATTCAAAACCTGATTTAGGCTCTCATGTTGACCGACATGACTCGCTTGGGAAGGGGAAAATCGGACTGGATACGTTTCGTTTTCTCATGAATGATCCTCGTATGGATGATATACCCTTAGTCCTTGAGACGATTGATGAGACGATTTGGGGACAAGAGATAGCACTTTTATATTCAATGCAGGAGTAAAGTATGAAAATCATCGTAATTTCAGTGGTTGCGGCAGCGACACTTATGGCAGGTGGCTACGCCATCCCTGAGAGTTCGATCAATGCAACGGCACTGAGTGCGGCATACATAGCCAATGCTCATGGAGCGGATGCGGCGTACTATAACCCTGCGGCGATGGTCTACAACGAGGATGCCGAATTGCTCGAAGTGGATACGACCTATATTGGATTAAGTGCGATTGATTTTTCGGGAACAACGGGAAATTACAGTTCTAAGAAGGAAAATTTTTTGGTTCCGTCACTTCATTATACGTCTAAAAAGTTAGGGGATAATGGGGCACGTGTTGGGTTTAGTATTGTTGTTCCGGCTGGATTGTCAAAGCGATGGGAGAATGTTACACCCAAGGCGACAGCAGAAGAGTTCACCCTTAAAACGGTAGAGATTAATCCTTCTATGGCGATACCGCTTAGTGATACAGTAAGTATGGGTGTTGGATTTCGGGTGATTTCGAGCAGTGGAGTTGTTAAAAGTACTTATCTTGTTTCACGGGATATGGAAGGTAGTGCGATTGATTATGGCTATAATTTAGCACTTATGTATAAACCATCATTCGCATTGAGTGTTGCGGCAACCTATCGTTCAAATATTGACTTGTCAATCGAAGGAAGTGCAAAACTTTATTCTGGTTCAACGCTGGCATATAGCGGCGATGCAAGCGTAAGTGTCCCTGTCCCTGCTACATTGAATTTAGCGACTGCGTATACATTTGATAGCGGGACAACTGTTGAAGCGGTTTATGAACGAACGTTTTGGTCAGCGTATAAAAATTTGGATTTTAACTATCCTGTTTCCATAGGTGGATTAGCACCATATTTTGATGCACCTAAACCAAAAAACTGGGAAAATACCAACACTTACCGTCTAGGACTTACCCAAAAATACGATAAATGGACAGCCATGGCAGGGGTTGCATACGATGAGACTCCAGTTCCTGAATCGACGCTTGGATATGAGCTCCCTGATTCGGATGCATGGATTGTGTCTATGGGCGGTCGTTACCAAATCGACAAATCATGGAATATTGGTCTTGCTGGACTCATGGATATGAAAGAAAGCAGAGAAGTGCATAATACTTCTATTAACGGCGAATTTTCCAATGCCCGTGCATATCTCGTTACTGCGGGAATCGAGTATCGTTTTTGATTCGTTACCCGTTTAAAATACCTAAAACGATTACTGTGGTAAAATCCCTACCGAAAACCGCTACAGGCAAAGTACTCAAACGAGTACTAAAAGAAGGAAGTTATTGAAATATTTAATCGATTTTTTAGAAAATAAAACCATAGAAATGAGTCATGTTTTTGCTCAGCTAAAATGTACCGTTGAAGAGGCAAAAATTTTACAGCTTTTAACTCAAAAGTTTTTGCAGTCCCAAGAAGATGTTCCTGTTTTTGAATTGCTGCAAGAGATTTATGGAGCAGAAAATTATGAATATTTGACCCATTTCGGAGAAGTGAAAACACTTTTGGAGCTTGGATGGATTACCCACCACTCCTTTACTCCGATCAAAATCAGTGAACTTTCTGTATTGGAGCTTTTTAATACCCCTGTCGCATTGACGTCGATTTTTATGAAACTTCTCGAAGAGGGGTCGTTAGAGATGACGCTTCCTGAGATCAAGCCGTATGCCGATCATTTGGAATACTTGCAAGACCAATTTTTTCGCATTGAGTTGTACCAAAAAATGTCGATTGTTCGCAACAGCGGGAACGATCATTCGTTGGGGATAAATCGGATTCAAAACAAGCTTGATTTGTTGGAAAAACGAATCGATGAACGGATTGCCCAAACCTCTCAAGATGTTGTACTGGATCGTTTTTTCAAGCAAAAAAAGTTAGAGCCAAAAGAACAGGTGATTTTTTTAGCGTTGTTAAAAGAAGAATACAGTGCGACTGAGGGAAATCTGCGTGAGATGAATACTCTGATCGATCTTATTAGTTTTGATGATTACGAACGGATCAAAAATCGTGCACTGCTCGAAGACGGCGCACGATTGATTAATGATGATGTGATCGATTACGAAGAGATGCTCAATCCTTTTGGAGGGATAAGCCGTGCATTTTACATCGTTGATGAGGTGCTTCAAAGCATTATGCACCCGCAAAAAAAGAAAAAAGCAAGCAAACTCAAGCTCGATATGCTCATCAAAGAGCAAGAGATTTTTGAGCTGATCGAACCGGTTACCTCTTTAGAAAATGTTGTTTTAAATACCTCTACGGAAAAAACGCTCCAAAACCTCATGCGTCAATTGGACAAAGAGGTTATTACGCGCTTGCATCAATGGGGGGTTAAAGATAAAAAAGCGGGAATCGACGCACGGATTATTTTCTACGGACCTCCGGGGACAGGGAAAACGCTTACGGCTCATTCACTCTCACGCTCACTAAAACGTCAAGTGCTGAGTTTCGATTGTTCGAAGATTCTCTCAATGTACATCGGAGAGTCGGAAAAAAATGTTCGTAAAATCTTCGATACCTATGCAGATTTGACCAAGCAGACGAAAACAGAGCCGATCTTGCTGCTCAACGAAGCCGATCAGTTTTTGGCATCACGTTCAAGCGGTGTCGGTTCATCCGCCGATCAGATGCACAATCAGATGCAAAATATCTTTTTAGAGCAAATCGAAAAATTTCAAGGGATTTTGATCGCCACGACAAACTTACTCGAAAATATTGACAAAGCTTTCTCGCGCCGATTCAACTATAAAATTGAGTTCAAAAAACCGGATCAGGCACAGCGATTAGACCTTTGGAAGATGATGCTTCCTAAGCACGCCCCATTCGAAGAGGGTTTTAACATTGAAAAGCTTATCCATCATCCATTAACGGGGGGACAGATTAATCTGATCGTAAAAAATACCGCTTATAATGTCGCCGCTCGCGATAACGCCGTTTTCATGCTGAGTGATTTTGAAGATGAAATCCTCAAGGAAAAGCAAGGCAGTTTTGACAGCGAAAAATCAGTAGGATTTTTGAATCGCTAAAGGAGAGGAATTTTTCCTTTCTTCTATTTTTGCGCTTTTAGCTCAGATGGATAGAGCATCGGCTTCCTAAGCTGAGGGTCACAGGTTCGAGTCCTGTAAGGCGCACCACCATTGTTGTTTTAAAGTTACTATTTGTAACATAATCTTTATTCTTCTAGCCCTCTACTTGATAACAGCACTGACTTTTTCTTCTTATCCCTTAGATATGTATCAAAACTAGTATAAAAAGCAAAAATAAATATATTTTTGTTACAAAATATAACAATTTGCTGTTGCTATAAAACGTATGTGTTTACAAAAGTAACAGAGTCAAAATAAGTTCTTTTGTATAAGGGTTTGTTTAATTCACTTTTGGTTATAGTGCAATAATTGTTTATTTCAGGCATGTAAAAATGCAGGTATACCATAATACAAAAAGGTCGGACTCATGGAGCACTACAACGTAGCAAATCCTTATTTTGGGGTATTTGTGCTGTTTGTACTTACGTTTGGGGCATTTTATGCGACAACGGTACTTGCACGCTTAGCCAGTCGCGCGTTAGCGGCTAAAGACACGGAAAAAATAAAACTCTCTCCGTACGAATGCGGACCAGAGGTGAGTAAACAGCCAAACCGTATCTCAACGCAGTTTTATCTGTTTGCGTTGTTGTTTTTACTGTTTGATGTCGAAATCGTTTTTATGTTTCCGTGGGCGATTGATTTTAAATTGCTTGGCTGGTTTGGTTTTGTTGAGATGATGTTGTTTATTCTTCTCTTAACAATCGGATTTGTTTATGCGTGGAAGAAAGGAGCCCTCGAATGGCACAACATCAAGTAAATTATTTAAAAGACGGCGGTCTTCCCGTTGCACTGACCACAATTGATAAAGTCGTCAACTGGGGTCGCTCCAACTCATTGTGGGCATTGACGTACGGATTGGCGTGTTGCGGTATCGAGATGATGGCTTCAGGTGCATCTCGTTATGACTTTGACCGTTTTGGTACGATTTTTCGTGCTTCTCCGCGTCAAGCAGAGTTGATGGTAGTTGCAGGAACGTTGACCAAAAAGCATGCGGAATTTATTCGCCGTTTGTACGACCAAATGACAGAGCCAAAATGGGTTATTTCTATGGGTTCATGCGCGAATACGGGCGGGATGTTCAACACATATGCAACCGTTCAGGGTGTGGACCGTGTTATCCCTGTTGATTTGTATCTTCCAGGGTGTGCACCGCGTCCTGAGACGTTGCAATACGGCGTGATGATGCTTCAACAAAAAATTCGTCGTGAGAGTGCATCTCGTGCTCAAAAGCCAAAAAGGTTGATGTAATGAGAGCGTATACTCCAAAAGACAACGTACAAAAGAAACCGTATTACACGGATCGTTATTGGGTCGCTCCACAAGTTGCGAAACATGACGCGAGCAGTGATGACGTATTTAGTGCAGATCTTGATGCGATTAAAGCAAAATTCGAGGTTTTGGATGCGTATATCCAAGTCGAGCAAATGGTAGTTGTCATCAATGCGCACGATAATTTTGCCGTCATTGAAATGCTCAAAAATGAGCGTGAATACAATCAGCTTTCGGAAATGAGTGCGATTGATTGGCTTGCAACTGAGGGAAAATTTGAGATTTTCTATCAAATGTTGAGCATGAGTAAACGTAAACGTCTCCGTATTAAATGTAAAATCGATGAAAAAGAGTCACTCCAAAGCGTTGAAAAACTTTTCCGCAGTGCCGATTGGTCGGAGCGTGAGATGTACGATATGTTTGGTGTGGTCGTTAACAACCATCCGTTTATGAAACGTATTTTGATGCCCGATGACTGGGAAGGATTCCCATTGCGTAAAACCTATCCGCTTCAAGGCGATGAGTTCGCTGCATGGTACGAAGTTGATAAAATATTCGGTAAAGAAGCGCGTGAGATTATCGGACCTGAGAATCGTGATCCTGCCCGAATCGACCGTTATGATACTGAGCGTTTTTCACGTTTAGGACATGAAGTGCCACGCGGTACGGATATTACCCATGGTGAGCCGGATACTCCACTTGTGTATCAAGAGCCTGAGGGTGTATTTTTAATCGAAAAATTTGATGCAGAGCAATCCGTTTTGATCTCTGATCGCCACCGTTAAGGAGCTATGAATGCAACAATCCAATCGCCTTAGACCCTTTTTTGAAAACATTACGTTTGATCGAGTCGATAATGAGATGATCCTTAACTTCGGACCTCAACATCCATCAGCTCACGGACAGTTACGTTTGATGCTGCACATGCAGCAAGAGCAGATTACCAAAGCGCATCCGGACATCGGATACCTTCACCGTGGTATGGAGAAGATGGCGGAAAACATGATCTACAATGAATTCATGCCAACGACCGACCGCATGGACTACATCGCGTCAAGCTCGAACAACTATGGTTTTGCCCTTGCAGTTGAGCGTCTGATCGGTCTTGAAGTTCCGCGTCGTGCGAAAGTCATTCGTATGATGCTGCTTGAAACCAACCGTCTTATGTCCCACCTTTTTTGGTTGGCAACGACGGCTTTGGATATTGGAGCCATGACCGTATTTTTATTCGCCTTCCGTGAGCGCGAATATTTGATGGATTTGATCGAAGATTATTGTGGTGCGCGTTTGACCCATTCTGCTGTTCGCATCGGTGGTGTGCCATTGGATTTGCCGGATAATTTTATCGGTGATTTACGCAAGTTTTTAGATAAATTACCTGAAAATATCAAAGATTACGAAGATCTGCTCGATACGAATCGTATTTGGTTGATGCGTATGGAAAATGTGGGTGTTATTTCTAAAGAGATGGCGCTTAGTTGGGGTTGTTCAGGGGTAATGCTCCGAGCATCGGGCGTTGAGTGGGATATTCGTAAAGAAGAGCCGTACGAATTGTACGATGAAGTAGAGTTTAACGTTCCTGTTTCCGATAAAGGGGACAACTATGCCCGTTATAAACTCTACATGGCAGAGATGCGTGAATCGGCGAAAATCTTGTATCAAGTGCTCGATATGTATCCGGAAACAGAACCTGCATTGATGGCACATGCACCGCAGTATATTTCAGCACCGAAACTTGACATCATGACGCAAAACTACTCATTGATGCAGCATTTTGTCCTTGTGACACAGGGGATGCGTCCACCTGTTGGCGAGGTTTATATCCCGACTGAATCACCAAAAGGGGAGCTTGGATATTTCATTAATAGCCAAGGTGGAGCCTATCCGTACCGTCTCAAACTTCGTGCTCCATCGTTTTGGCACACGGGCATTTTGACCGATTTATTACCTGGGCACTATATCCCAGACGTAGTATCCATCATCGGGACGACTAACATCGTCTTCGGTGAAGTTGACCGCTAAAAAGGACCTTTATGAAACGTTATGACCTTCGTCACCTCAAAGGTGCTTTTGAAAACCGTATGGTTGAGATTATGAAAGAAGAACAAGACCCGAAAGAAGTTTTGATTTTCTTGTTTGAGATTGGTGATTTTTCACCCATACAGCGCAGTGCTGACGTCGTAAAAGAAAGCGGATATGAGATGACAAATTCATTGAAATTTAATGAAGCGGACTGGACCATCGTGGTCAAGCGTAAGGACTAAAAGTGAGTAAAGTCTATTTCTCCACATGGCGCGGAGAGCAGATCAACAACATCGGTAAGCCCGAAGAAGAATGGGAAATCTCTGCGTACAATCTGCCCGAGCAGTACAACGAGCATGCCCATTCTAAAGCGTTTATCGGATGGGATGGTTTGGCGCTTTTTAATCCTGATGTCGATGTCGTTCGTTTGGCTACGGAATATGCTGCCCAATATCAAGTTTATTCAGAAGCGTGCGGTCGTTGTGCACCTGGGCGATGGGGCGGACGTATTTTGTACGATTTGCTTGACAAGATTGCTCGTGGTGAAGGCGCACTGAGTGATATGGAGCATCTCAAAGAAGTTTCCCGCACGATGCAAGAGACATCCAAATGTGAGATTGGCAAAACCGTTCCGACTCCGTTGTTGGACTTGATGAACCATTTCGAAGCGGAATTTGTAGCATGTATCGAGAGTCAAAAGCCTTCCAAGCATTATCATATGGAAGATACCAATTACATTGCCAAGATTACAGCACCGTGCATGGATGCCTGTCCTGCACACGTTGATATTCCGGCGTACATAGAGGGTGTTCGCGATTTACGTTTTGATGATTCTCTTATGGCGACTCGTCAAACGATGCCACTTGCACATACGTGCGGTCGTGTTTGTCCTCATCCATGTGAGAGCGAGTGTCGCCGTACCAATCTTGATGAGCCCATTTCAATTATGGAGCTTAAGCGTTTGGGTGCTGATTATGAAACTGATCACGGTTTTGGATTTTTTCATCCGTATGCGCAAAAACCTTCTATCGGTAAAAAAGTTGCGATTATCGGATCAGGACCTGCGGGACTTACGGGTGCGTATTACCTCGCACTCGATGGCGTAGAGGTTGATGTATACGAAGAACTTCCGGTTCTTGGCGGTGAAGTCGCGGTTGGAGTTCCTGAGTATCGAATGCCTGTGGATAAATACAATCAAGACATCGAAGCAGTACGCTCTTTGGGGGTGAATTTTATCACTAATACCAAAGTAACCGCAGAGATGATGCGTCAATATGAAAATGATTACGATGGTATTTTGATCGCAACAGGAACCCGTATCTCGAAAAAAGTGTATTGTGAAAATGAACGTGCTGAGATTCAAGGGTATTGGGGCGCGATTGATTTTCTGGATAAAGTAAATCTCGAAGTGAAATACGGCATTATGGTCCCCCAAGCCGATCAAAAACAACACATGTTGGAGAAAGATTACGTGGATTTGACGGGTAAAACCGTTGTTTGTGTCGGTGGCGGATTTACCTCTATGGACGTTGTTCGCTGTTCGATTCGTGCCAACGCGGCAAAAGTCGTGATGATCTATCGTCGTGATGAGAGAACGATCATCAATAACACGACGTATGAAGAGTATCACGAAGCGGTCGAAGAGGGTGTTGAGTTTATTTTTCACTCGGCGGTTGCTGAGATGCGCGATGAAAACAACGTTTTAAAATCGTTATTGATTGACCGTTTTGAACTGGTTCCTGATCCTAATGGCGGTCGTGCTACGTTGGAAAAAATCGAGGGAGCATCGTTTGAAATGGCATGTGACTATCTCATCCCTGCGGTTTCTCAAAGTGCTGATTTAAAGCTTATACCGCAAGAATGGGAAATTGAACGAACTTCATGGGGAACGATCAAAACCAACGGTAAAGATTACATGACCTCACGTAAGGGTATTTTTGCCGCAGGCGACTGTGAATACGGACCGATGACGATTGTCAATGCGGTTGGGCAAGCCAAGCGTGCCGCATCCGTTATGTCACGTTATGTAATCAACGGTGAGATCACGCTAAAAGACGATGAGATTATGGAAGATCACCTTCGTAAGCTCAAAGTCTATGACAAAAAAGAAAAAATTCAAGGTTGGCTTCCAGGTTTACCACGTCAACACAGTGAAGTTTTGACCGTAGAAGAACGCCGCGATAATAATCGTGAAGTGAAATACGCATTGACTCAAGAAGAAGCGATGAGTGAAGCGGATCGTTGTATGCGCTGTTATTACATTGCCATGGTAGCACACTAATGGAGGTCGGGATGATTAATTTTACTATAAACAACCAACCTGTAACGGCGCTCAAGGGGGAAACCATTCTTCAAGCGGCACGAAAAGCAGGGTTTTATATCCCTACAATGTGTTACATTGAGAAAACGACTCCGTGTGCATCGTGCCGTTTGTGTGTCGTTGAAACGGATAAAACGGATGGTTTGATTTTAAGCTGTCAAACTCCTCCGACGCAAGGGCTTGCGGTGACCATCGATTCTGAGCGGTTGCAAACAGAGCGCACGAATATTATGCGAATGTACGATGTCAATCACCCGCTTGAGTGTGGTGTGTGCGATAAATCGGGTGCGTGCGATCTTCAAAACAAGACGTTAGAATTTGGAGTTTCAAGCCAGCATTTCAGTGCCAAAGAGCAGCACCGTAAAATCGAACACTGGGGACTGATTAATTACGATCCTTCTTTATGTATTTTGTGTGAAAAATGCGTACACGTTTGTAATGAAATCATCGGTGATGATGCAATTGAACTCCAGTTTGGCGGTTACAAATCAGCGGTTATCCCTAAAAATAGTGAGACTCTTGATTGTACTTTCTGTGGCGAGTGTATTGCCGTGTGCCCTGTGGGTGCATTGGTGAGTTCGAAATTTCAATACAGCGCCAATGCGTGGGAATTGACACAAATTCCTGCTACGTGTGCTCATTGTTCTGCCGGGTGTTCACTGACGTATGAAGTGCGTCATACCTCGAATTCTCTTGGAGCAAAGCCGAAAATTTATCGTGTAACGAATAATTTTGAGGTAGCAACGCTGTGTGGTGCGGGACGTTTTGGGTTTGATTTTGACATTCAAGCAGCCAAAGATGAAGTATTATTCGAAAAAGCAGTTTTGGCATTTCAAAACGCGAAAGCAATCCGATTTAGCTCTATGATTACGAATGAAGAGGCATTGATTTTACAGCGTCTCAAAGAAAAACTGGGTGTTAAACTCTTTAATGAAGAGGCAAGAGCCTATCAATCCTTTATGCAGGCATACAGCTCGATTAGCGGAAAAAGTGCATTTAGCGGTTCACTTGACGCTATTGCACAAAGTGATGCGATTATCGTAATGGGCGGACGTGTGAGTACGGATAATCCTGCCGTTCGTTACGCAATGACCACTGCCGCACGTCATAACGGAGCAAAAATTGTCTACATGCATCCACTCGAAGATGCACTTTTACAAAACGTTGTAACGCAGAATGTCCGCTATGAAGCAGGTTCTGAAGAGGGTGTTATAGCAATGCTTGCACAAACTCTTTTAGAAGGGTGCGATGTAGACGATACGACAAAAGCGTTTTTGGAAAATTTGGATGAAGGGTATTTATGCGCTGAATCCAATGTAGGGGATGAAGAGTTCGCTCAGATTTCAAAATCATTACGCAGAGCAAAGCGTAAAACACTCATTATCGGTTCGGATGTTTTGAGTCATAATCGCGCAACGAACATTGCACGTTTGTGTGCTTTGATTGAAACACATACCGATTTTTCACTCATCGTGATTCCTCAAACGGTCAATACGGTTGGGGTATCGCTTATTTGTGATCTGGATAAAGATGAAGCAATCGCTCATGTTGTCGGGTATAACGCGCAGGGAGATTTTGTAATCGGCTCTATGGGCGAATGCGCGATGGCAATGCCAGCATTAAACAGCCAAGAAGGGACTTTTGTCAGTCTCAACTATCAACTCTTAGGCACGAATGTTGCGATAGCTTTCGAGGGATATTGTCTAAACGATATTGCGCAAGCTTTAGGGCTAAAAGCACTGAATACCATTGATTATACGGCACAATTACCAGTAGAAAAAGGGTTTAAAGCGGTAGAATTTGATTTGTTAGGTAACTTTTATGGAGCACTGGGTGAAGATTATCGCGGATACCAATTGGAGACGATGGATGTTGCCGTAGAGGGTGCGTTGGAAGCCATTGATAATTTACCGGAGTTTAACGGAACCGTTATTTATCAGTGCAATCCCGTCAATCAATTCAATGCATATACCGCACGAACATCTCAGCTGGAAGCGGATACATCCCTTCGCGGTTCAGTGCAGTTTGCTACTGCAGCTCGTATTAGCGATGGAGAGAGTGTCACTATAGAGGGACGTGAGGGAGTTCGAGTGTTTGTCGTTGATGAAACACTCAAAGGAACCATTGCCCTTCTACCTACTTATGATACTGCTTTTAGCGGAGTGCATGAGGGTTACCGATTTGAGAAAATTAAACTTAAAAGGATGGGGAGTTAAATCATGAATGAAATAACGATAACCATAGACGGCAAAGAGGTATGGACGCAAGAGGGTGAATACATTCTCAATGCGGCGCGTGCCAATGGGATATTTATCCCTGCCATTTGTTATCTAACACGCTGTTCACCAACTTTGGCATGCCGTATTTGTTTGGTAGAAGCGGATGGAAAACAAGTTTATGCGTGTAATGCAAAAGCAAAAATGGGGATGGAAATTAACACGAAAACCACCACCATTGAGGAAGAAAAACGTGCAATCATGGAAGTGTATGACGTCAACCACCCTTTAGAATGCGGTGTATGTGACCAATCGGGGGAGTGCGAGCTTCAAAACTACACGCTCGAAATCGCAGTTGATAAACAGCATTATTCTATCGCTGATACTCATAAACCCGCACAAAATTGGGGTCTTATCCATTATGATCCTGCTTTGTGTATTATGTGCGAACGTTGTATTACTGTCTGTAAAGATATGATCGGTGATGCGGCACTTTCTACTGTTGCCCGTGGCGGTGAACCTCTTGATGCAGCGTTCAAAGAGTCTATGCCAAAAGACGCGTATGCGATGTGGAATAAGCTGAATAAATCGTTGATCGCTCCAAACGGAGGCGATACGCTTGATTGTACCGACTGTGGAGAATGTACGTCAGTTTGTCCGGTGGGTGCTTTAGTCAGCAGTGATTATCAGTACACCTCGAATGCATGGGAACATACACAAATCCCTGCAACATGCGCCCATTGCAGTGCAGGTTGTCAGCTTAGCTACGACATTAAACACACCGATATCGCAAATCCTGAGGCTAAAATCTACCGTGTCAAAAATGAGTGGAACTATGTCTCTCTTTGCGGTGCAGGACGTTATGGCTACGATTTCCAAAATTCCAATGTCACTAAAAATCCAGTTGCATTTGATGCAGCAATCGAAGCTTTCAAAAAGGCGGATACCATCGCCTTTACTTCAACTATTACGAATGAAGAGGCGATGATTTTACAACGTCTTAAAGAGAAGCTTGGGGTCAAACTCATTAACGATGAAGCGCGAGTGTTTAAAAATTTCCTCGACAGCTACAGCACTGTTAGCGGGCAATCACTCTACAGCGGTAATCTCAAAGAAGTTCATGAGTCTGATTTCGTTGTTTCCATTGGAACAGCACTTAAGACTGACAATCCTAATGCCCGTTTCGCTATGAACAATGCATTGTCGATGAACAAAGGGGCAGGATTGTATTTTCATCCGATCAATGATCCGGTCATCGAAGATATATCCAAAAATTTAACTCAGTTCAACCATGCTCCAATGATGGAAGAAGCAGCGTTGTATTTGATGCTTGACCTTTTTGGAGATAAAGCAGCTATGCCTTCGAGTGTTGTCGATTATCTGAAAAGTTTTCATTCTCTTAAACCGGTAACGATTGAAGAGACGGTCGATGAAAAAGTGACCGAAACCGTCATTAAAAAAGTTCTCAACGAAGAAACAGGCGTTGAAGAAGAGGAAAGTGTTGAAGTCACAAAAACCGTGAAGAAAAAAGTTTCAAAAGAGATACAAGTGGATGACAATCGTCTTTTAGCTCTTTTAAATGCACCCGCTGGATTTGCTGAAATATTGACGAAGTATTTAGCGAAAAAAGAGAAATTTTCACTCATGGTCGGACCGGATTTGTATACGCATCCAAATTCAGACAATTGTGCGAGACTTGTTGCTTTAATTGAAAAATATACGGTGTTCAATGTAACCATGATTCCAAATCTTGCCAATACACTAGGGGCTGCACTGATTTGTGACCTTGATGAGAAGGCGGGTGAATATACAATTGGTTATAATACAGCAGGCGATTTTACGTTAAGTGCATTAGGAAATGGTGATCTGGACATACCGGCACTTAATCAGCAAGAAGGGACATTGACGAGCATTGATAAGCGCGTCAATCCAACCAATGTGGCACTTCCTTTTGGCGGCTATACCCTAAACAATGTTGCTTCTGCTCTTGGAGTATCTGCGGCATTGAGTGTTGATTATACTGTGCAACTTCCTGTAAGTGCAGGATTTAAAGCGGTAGAATTTGATACGCTGCCAAATCATTACACCAACGCAGGCGAAGAAGTCCGCGGATATGTACTTGATACTTTAAATGTCATCTGTAGCGAAGATGAAAAGGTTCAAGGTTTCGATGAAAAACGTGCGATGACAACGTCAGCAGTTTATCTCGCCAATCCGGTGTTACAGTTTACACCGTTTACAGCACGCGCCCATCAGTTGAATGAAGAGGGCGGTTTGTATGCATCAAGTGAGTTTATGAGCAGCAATGGTTTAAATTCAGGAGATCAAGTACGTGTCAAAACCCCAAAAGGCGAGATAGTCGTCTCCATCATTAACGATTCAAAAATCAACGGAGATATACCCTATCTTCCAACATTTGATTCAAAAATTAACTCACAAGCATTGTTTAGCGGTTACCGTTTTAGCAATGTAACGATAGAAAAGGTGTAGAAGATGGATATGGCATTTATCATTGAAACGATTGTCAAAATCGTCGTCATTTTATTAGTGTTCTCGGCACTTGCCGGGTTAGGTACCTATTTTGAGCGTAAAGTATTGGCATTTATGCAACGCCGTCTTGGACCGATGCACGTCGGACCTTTTGGATTGCTCCAAGTAGCTGCTGATGGGATAAAGCTTTTTACCAAAGAAGATATCATCCCTCAAAATGTGGTGAAACCTATCTTTAAAATTGCTCCTGTCATTACGGCAGCAACAGCTTTTATGGCAGCAGCAGCTATCCCGTTTTGGCCTCAATTTACCGTGTTTGGTTATACGGTTCATCCTATCGTTGCGGATGTTAATATTGGTATTTTGTACGTACTGGCTGTGATGGCGATTGGTCTTTATGGTCCATTGCTGGGCGGTATGGCGTCGGCAAATAAGTTTTCATTGATCTCTGCGGCACGTAGTGCTGCCGTATTTATCTCCTACGAAGTGATTAGCGGACTTTCATTGCTTGCACCTCTTATGATGGTAGGATCATTGTCTCTCATCGACATTAATAACTACCAAGCAGGAGGTATCGGTAACTGGATCGTTTGGTCACAGCCGGTTGCGTTTATCCTTTTTTGGATTGCAGCATTTGCCGAAACTGGACGTACGCCGTTTCACTTGGTTGCAAATGACCATGAGATCATTGACGGATTCGGAACGGAGTATTCGGGTATGAGATGGGGTCTTTTCTTTATCGGTGAATACGCGAACATGTTCTTTATTTCGTTTGTTATCGCCATCATTTTCTTGGGCGGTTTTGGTGATGGGACGATTGCCGGAGCATTTCAATTGCTTCTAAAAGTTGCATTTTTCTTTTTCTTTTTCCTCTGGACACGCGCTGCATGGCCAGATGTACGACCGGATCAGTTGATGTGGTTATGCTGGAAAGTGTTAATGCCAATAGCTGTGGTCAATGTCGTGATCACTGGCCTTGTGATGATGTTTTAAGGAGGGATGGATGCATAGTGAACCATTGAACGATCGTAATGTAAGTGAGCATAGCGCTTACTATTATGTCGATATTGAAGAGTATCCAACCACTGGATGGGATAAGTTTAAACAAGTAGTCAAACGCACGTTCAGAGGTGAATTGTTTGTCGGTTTATGGGTAGTCATGCGTGAGATGATCAAATTTGACATTCATACTGTCAAATATCCACTCGAAAAACTCCCCATCGGACCTCGTTATCGCGCGGTACACAAACTGTTACGTTTGTGGGAATCGGGATATGAGCGTTGTATCGGATGCGGGTTGTGTGAAAAAATCTGTATCTCCGATTGTATCCGTATGGACACAAAAATCGATGAAAACAGCCGAAAAGAAGTAACAGAATACAGTATCAATCTTGGTCGTTGTATTTTCTGCGGCTATTGCGCTGAAGTCTGTCCGGAGCTGGCGATCGTTCATGGACAACGCTATGAAAACGGCTCTGAGCAGCGTGCTCATTTCGTGATCAAAGACGATATGCTCACACCGCTTGATTTCCTTACATCAGGTCAGCAAGCAGAATACCCAGGTTTCGGTTCGATTACCCCCAACGAGAGCGTTACCAAAACGCCTCTTGCGTATTAAGGAGAATAAATGTTTGAAGCAATCGCTTTTTATTTGTTTGCGGCACTCACCATTGTGATGTTTACCATTACCGTGATGACCTCTCAGGCATTGTATGCCCTGACCGCAATGGCAGCAGGAATGATTTTTATTTCAGCCTTTTTCTTTATTTTGGGTGCTGACTTTTTGGGCGCAATTCAAATTATTGTTTACACCGGTGCGGTGATGGCATTGTATGCATTTGGTATGATGTTTTTCGATACGACACGAAATGTGATCGAAAAACGTTCCAATCCGCGCTTTGTAGTTGTTCTTGGAGGACTTGCAGCTGTTTTGGTCGTTTTTATCGTTCTTGCACCTATCGTCACCACGAATTTAAATGCCAATTATCCGATTGATTTGGCAGTAGGAAACTCACAAGCTATCGGAATGGTCTTATTTACAAAATATTTAGTCCCTTTTGAGCTGGCAGCGGTTATGTTACTGGTTGCGATGATTGCCGGAATTGTGTTAGCAGGGAAAAAGATGGACAAATCATTGACACTTATGGCAGAAGAAGACATTGCATTGATGCATGCAGTATCAGCCGGTGAAATTACGCAAGATGAGGTGCACTAATGGAAATTACATTAACGCACTATTTAGTGCTATCAACCGTTTTGTTTGCTATCGGTTTGATTGGGGTTATGCGCCGTAAAAATTTGTTGATGCTTTTTTTCTCGACGGAAATTTTGTTGAACGCTGTCAATATCGGCATGGCAGCAATTTCTCACTATCGCGGGGATTATACAGGACAGATGTTTGCATTTTTTATTATTGCAATCGCGGCGTCCGAAGTAGCTGTAGGTCTGGGTCTTCTTATCGTGTGGTACAAACGTACCGGTAAGATTGATCTTGATCAAATGACATCGATGAGAGGATAGGACACATGGAAGTTTATTTATACATTGCATTGTTTGCTCCGTTGGTGGGTTCACTTTTTGCAGCATTGTTTGGGGCTACACCTAAAACGTATATCACAGGACTTGTGACATCAGGATTGCTCTTTACCTCTTTCATTAGCAGTGCTATCTTGCTTAGTTATGTTATGGGCGGGCATACTGTTCATGTTGAGATGATGACATGGATGAGTGCAGGGGATTTATATATCCCTTTTGGATTTGTTGTTGATCAGGTGAGTGTGGCCATGATGATGGTAGTCACCATTGTCTCTACTGTTGTTCACGTTTATTCTATCGGATACATGGATCACGACAAAGGGTTTAACCGTTTCTTCTCCTACCTTTCAGCCTTCGTATTTTCGATGATGGTACTGGTTATGAGTGATAACTTTGCCGGATTGTTTATCGGTTGGGAAGGGGTGGGCTTGTGTTCATGGTTGCTTATTGGTTTTTGGTATCATAAAGAATCAGCAACATGGGCAGCCAATGAAGCCTTCATCATGAACCGTATTGCTGACTTGGCGATGTTGATCGGTATCTTTATGATGTACTGGAATCTAGGTTCTCTTCAATACGATGTTGTTTTCGCTAACATTGGAAATCTTCCGATGCACATCATTACATGGATCGGTATTTTCCTCTTTATCGGTGCGATGGGTAAATCGGCACAATTTCCGCTCCATACATGGCTTGCCGATGCGATGGAAGGTCCTACTCCGGTATCGGCGCTTATCCACGCAGCAACAATGGTTACAGCTGGGGTTTATCTCGTTATTCGTGCAAACCCGATTTATGATCTAATTCCTGAAGTAGGATATTTTATCGCGTCTCTGGGTGCCTTTGTAGCGATGTTCGCTGCAACGATGGCATTGGTTAACCGTGATATGAAACGTATCATTGCGTACTCAACCCTCTCACAGCTTGGATATATGTTCGTAGCCGCAGGATTGGGTGCATACTGGGTGGCGCTGTTCCACCTTATGGCACACGCGTTTTTCAAAGCGCTTCTTTTCTTGGGTGCAGGTAACGTCATGCACGCAATGAGTGATGAGCTCGATCCGGTAAAAATGGGTGGACTGTACAAGGTTATGAAAGGGACGGCGATTTTAATGATTCTCGCTTCTGTTGCATTAGCCGGTATTTGGCCGCTTGCTGGATTCTTTTCAAAAGATAAAATTTTAGAAGTTGCATTTAGCGGAGAGCATTACATTTTATGGGGAACATTATGGATTACTGCCGGTTTGACTGCGTTTTACTCCTTCCGTCTTATCATGCTTGCATTTTTCGGTGAAGAGCGTTATAAAAACTTTGGTTTCCATCCGCATGAAGCGTATCCGTATATGCTTCTTGCAATGAGTCCTCTTGCGGTACTTGCAGTTATTGCAGGTTGGTTTGAGCACGATTTTATTCGTCTTGTTACGACCTTGCTTCCAGGGTATGCGTTCCATACGCATCATGTTGAAGCAATTTTGATCGCAGTTACGTCGCTTATTGCACTAACGGGAATTATCACGGCAATTTTGATGTACAAAAAAGGGCCATTGGATACAAAATGGGAAAAAACCATTGTGTATAAAATTTTGATTAACCAATATTTTATCCCTAAAATTTACGATGAAGTCTTTTCAAAACCGTATTTGAAGCTCTCTAAACTTGCATGGAAAGAGATTGATTTAAAAATCGTTGATGCAACGGTAGACGGAATTGCAAATGTGATTTACCGAACGGGCGAAAAGACACACACAATGCAAAACGGCAATCTTTCCAGTATGTTACGCTGGATGGTTATTGGTTTAGTGGTTTTATTGGTACTTGCTGTGGCGTTTACTGCGGGTTATAACGCAGTCAACCTGCAGGCAATGTAAGGAGAATTTGATGCAAGAACATATTTTATCGATTTTGATTTTTTTCCCGGCATTGGCAGCAATGTTTGGATTTGTGGTTCATAAGGACAGCGTTCGAGCCTACGGAATCACCGTAGCAGCAATCGAATTTTTTCTATCGTTGTGGTTGTGGAATTTGTATGATCCTATGACGTCCGGAATGCAATTTATGGAAATGGCACCTCTTGTGTCGGCTTTTGGTATTAGTTATCTGGTCGGTGTTGATGGCATTTCTCTCTTTATTATAATTTTATCGACATTTTTTACCTTAATCGGTATTGCTTCTCTGACTGAGAAACGTCGCGTAAAAGATTTGATTATTACGTTGCTTTTTTTAGAGATGACTATGGTCGGAGTATTTGCAGCACTTGATGCGATTGTCTTTTATGTTTTTTGGGAACTTTCCCTTATTCCGATGTTGTATATCATCGGTGCATGGGGCGGACCGCTTCGTATTTATGCGTCGATTAAATTTTTCCTTTACACCTTTACGGGATCATTAGTGATGCTTGTGGGCATGCTGTTTATGGCATATTTTTATTATCAAGCAACCGGTCAATGGAGTTTCTCACTTCTCGAATGGTATCGTTTGATTCTACCGGTTAACATACAAATGTGGCTATTTGTTGCATTTTTCTTGGGCTTTGCGATTAAAGTTCCGATGTTTCCGTTTCACACATGGCTGCCGTATGCACACGGACAGGCACCGACTATCGGTTCGGTAATTCTTGCAGCAATTTTGCTCAAAATGGGAACGTACGCGTTTATCCGTTTTTCACTCCCATTATTTCCGGACGCATCGGTTGTCTTTATGTTCCCAATCGCGATACTTGCAATTATTATGATTATCTACGCGGCGATGGTAGCATACGCCCAAGAGGATATTAAACAAGTTGTAGCGTATAGTTCTATATCGCACATGGGAGTTATTATTCTAGGAATTTTCGCTCTCAATGTAGAGGGGATTACCGGTTCCGTCTTTTTAATGATTGCACATGGGGTTGTTTCTGGAGCTTTGTTCTTGCTGGTCGGGGTGATTTATGATCGCCGCCATACAAAACTTATGTCTGAATTTGGAGGATTAGCGTCCGTCATGCCTCGCTATGCAACCATTTTTGGAATTATGATGATGGCATCGGTCGGTTTACCGCTTACCATCAACTTCGTGGGTGAATTTTTGAGCTTGCTTGGTTTTTATAAACAGTCTCATTCGTATACGCTCGTAGCAGGTACCGCAATTATCGTAGGTGCTATTTATATGCTCAGTGCGTATAAGAAAGCATTTTTTGGAACCGTAACGAAAGAAGAGAATAAAAATCTCAAAGATGTCAATCGTACAGAATTGCTCGGTCTTGTTCCGTTGGTTGTGGTTGCAATATGGCTGGGTGTGTACCCAAAACTGCTTCTTGAACCAATCAACAACAGTGTTGAATCGATTGTGCAATTGATGCATGATAAAGCACAAACAACGGAAGCTAAACAACGCATCCCTGATCTTGCCCATTCGGCAGGATTGAATTCAATGCAGGAGGCACACTAATGTTAGAGCCAATTTCGATTTCGTTAGCCTCACTCAACATTACGACGATGGCTCCTATGTTGATTGCCATTGTCGGAGCATTGGCTATTTTGTGTATTGATTTAGTGAAAGAGGGTCTCCACAAATCTTTCTATGTCATGGTTAGTTTACTTTTCTTATTGCTTGATTTGGGAGCGGTCGTTGATTTTGGAAATGTTTTCCTTAAAAACGGTACCGTTCTTGGTATGTTTGATATGATGCTTATCGATGGTCTTGCTATTCTTTCGCAGATCATAATTGTGGCGGGCTCCATGCTCTTTATCCCTTTGGCGCTCACTTCTAAGCGATTTCATGAGTATAACTATCCGGAGTATTTTGCCCTTTTCTTGTTTATGATTGCAGGTTTCCAATTTATGGTTGCCAGTGATAATCTTATCTTGATTTTTGTGGGACTTGAAACGGCTTCTTTGGCATTGTATACCCTTATTGCTCTTCATAATCGATCTAAATCGTTTGAAGCAGCAGTCAAATACTTTACCATGGGAGCACTAGCAGCAGGCTTTTTTGCCTTTGGTTCGATGATTTTTTATGCGATTACAGGGTCCGTTGAAATCAACCAAATAGCAGTAGCCCTTGCAAAAGACGAGTACGTCAATATCGGTTTTGTCCTTGTCGCTGTTGTTTTCTTGTTGGCTGCCATTGGATTTAAACTCTCCATGGTTCCTTTTCATACATGGACTCCAGACGTTTATGAAGGTTCTTCTGCCGCATTAGCAGGATATATGTCGATTGTTCCTAAAATCGCCGGCTTCGTTGTTGCGATGCGCTTATTTGAATTCCTTGTCCACAGCGGAGTTGTATGGTTACAAGTTGTCCTTTATGTGGCAGTTGTAGTGACGATGACGGCATCCAATATCTGGGCATTGGTCCAAAACGATGTTAAGCGGATGTTGGCGTACAGTTCTATTTCTCATGCCGGTTTTGTTATGGCTGCAATTTTGATTGGAACAACTCAAGCCAATACCGCACTTTTCTTGTATTGGGCACTGTTTAGCTTCACGAATTTGGGTGCATTCTCAATGTTGTGGGTCAGTCGTCAGAAAAATCTAATTCCGGGACAAAGTTCGGATCATCCGTATGAAAAATTTGCAGGACTCGTGCATACCATGCCAATGGCTGCCATTATGATCGGCTTGTTTATGCTATCTCTTGCCGGAATTCCTCCATTTGGTCTCTTTTGGGGTAAAATCTATATGATTGGATCTGCGGTGAGCGCCGGATATACAATTCTTGCGTTAATTATGGCATTGAACTCTGCGATTGCAGCATATTACTATCTAAAACTCATCGTCTTTATGTTTATGAAAGAGCCGATTCCCGAATATAAAAAATATTATTTGATGAATGCATCTCTGTCTCTTAAAACGATTATCGGGATTGCAGCGATTGGAACGATCTTCGCCGTATTCGCCGTCAATCCACTTTTAAAAGTCATTACATTATTTGTGTATAATAGCGGATATTAAACATTACCTGGGAGCACCAATGATACGATGGCTTTTACTGCTGCCCTTCATTTGGCTTCCATTAAATGCATTAGAACTCTCTATCCAAAGCGGTAGAGAAGCATCCCAAAATTACAGTGTTTTACATTTAAGAGATTCTTTGCCGTTTCGCTGTATTTCGAATCGGAATGATTTTGAGGAAGTTATTGCCATTGAGTGCAACAGCACGAAAATGCGTTCACTTCCTCCTCTTCTAAACGCTCACTTTACCATCACACAAACACCCACTTCGATTATTATCAAACCTAAAACGAAAATAGCCCTTTTTCCGGTTGGATTTGATCTGCTGCATGATTCTCAAGTCTATTCTTCGGATCTAAAAAGAGTCAATCACTGGACGATTGTAGGATATACCAAAGAATTACCAATGTTAGGAAAGGAAAAATCCAATCCTGATGCCATTAATATTCCGATGAAGCTGTCTAAAGAGACTTTTCCTTTTGTAGGAGGGCTGGATCTTAAAGGCAATCCAATCAAGATGAAAAGCGTTCAAGACGTTAATGACTACATGGATCTCAAAAAAGCGTATACAGTAAAAGATTATTCCAAAGTACTCTTTTTAGCACGCGATGCACTTAAAAAACATCCTACGACTATCTTTGCAAATGAGCTGATGCTGTATCAGCTGCGTGCATTACATTATTTGGGGCAATATGAGCCGTTATTAGCCCTCTCTAAGCAGTTTGTACGCCAGTATTCAAGTGACCAAAGTATTGCCGAGGTGTTAGCATATACCGCGCATGCTCATGGTGAATTGGGGCAAAATATTGATTCGGATTATTTTTATGACCGACTATTTACGGAACACGAAGAAGATCCTTTTTCGGAAAAAGGGATGTATTTTAAAGCAAAACATTTAGAAGTTCAAGGGAGTCCTAAAAAAGCTGCAAAATATTATCGTGAGGCATTGTATCGGACCAAAGATGTGAATTTAGCCTCCGCATGTGCGTTTGAATTAGCACGTATAGAGATGGGTGGAGCAAATCCGGAAAAATCAAAAGAGTACATTGACAAAATAACACGGGTAAATCCTGAATATTTTACTGAAGTACGTCCTGAAGCTGAAAAAATGATTGAAGTACTAGAAGCCCATAAAGATCCTCTTACGGCTGCAAAAATCACACAAAGCCTCATTAAAGGTGTTCTTCATAAATCGCCTGATCATGAAGTCCTCCTTAAAAAATTGGGTGAATTGTATGCTCAAGGGGATAAAAAATCTCAAGCTCTTGAAGCTTTTAATGAGTACATAAAACTTTTCCCGTACGGTGATGGGATTGCAGAAGTACGACGCTCTAAAGATGGTTTATTTTTTGAAAAAGAGGAAGTAAACACAGAGAAAGAGATAAAAAAATACGACGATCTTATTGAACGCTATGGAAATGATTCCATTGGACGAAAAGCGTTGTATAAAAAAGCTCAACTTTTGTTTAAAGAGGGAAAATTCGAAGCAATACTTGAGATGGAAAATGAACTTTATAAGCTGGATACGACTGCTTATCCCCAAAGTAATGCATTGATTTCTAAAAGTGCCATTGAAAGTACCAAGAAAAAGCTCCAAGACGGCAAATGCGCTGAAGCGCTTTCGATGCAAAAAATGTATCGCATTAAACTTTTGCCGCAGTGGGATGGGCTAACCTTTGATTGTGCCCTTAAAATGGGAAATTTTCCGGTAGCCAAGTCTTTAGCTCAAACGCACAGCAAATCTAAAGCGATTAAAGAACGAGAAGTATGGCTGAACCGTTTGGCGAAAACGCATTTTGCTTTGGGTGAATACACTCAGGCTTTACGCGTAGGTAAAGACGCAGTCGCCTTGTTGGAAATAGAAAAAAATCCACCTCTCAATGAGATCTATCGCACAATGTTTGATAGTGCGCAACGTAGTTCGGATGATGTGAATATGATTAAATATATAAAAGGGTGTGAGGGTGCTTTTGGAATTGCTTTTAATGATATAGAACGGTATTCCCAGATGGTCTCACTGGGATTAAAGAGAAAAGATGAAGCAATGGTGCAAAGTTATTCCAACAAGGTTATGGCATTACAAAAGCGAACCGCAACACGTACGCAATCTCCGTTCATTGAGTTTACTCTCGCGCAATCGTTGATGAATCAAGAAAAAAATAAAGAGGCTTTGGCAGTTTTGAAAGGATTGAATACACTTAAAATGAATTCTGAAAAGAAGTCGCGTCAACAGTATCTTATTGGCTCATTGGCGATGAAAATGGGAAATAAAACCGAAGCAAAAGCAGCGTTTAACAGCAGTATGAAAGCAGATAAAACATCGGCATGGGGAAAACTGGCTAAGGATGCGTTAGGATTGTTGTAGGCCATCAAAAATGAAATAAGCATCTATAGGCTACAATAGATTAATTAATATTGTAAGGTTTCTGATGTTGCAAAAAAAATCTCTTTCTGAACGCGATATTTGCACCCAGTTCATTACACCTGCTTTGAAGAAAGCGGGATGGAATATCGAAACTCAAATTCGAGAAGAAGTAGGTTTTACTGACGGTAGAATTTATGTCAAAGGAAATAAAACAGCTCGTGGAGTTCGAAAACGGGCTGATTATATTCTCTATTACAAACCTAATATCCCAATTGCGATAATCGAAGCCAAAGATAACAAGCACACCGTAAGAGCTGGAATCCAACAAGGGATTGAATACTCCACTATTTTAGATATTCCCTCCGTATTTAGCAGTAATGGCGACGGTTTTTACGAACACGATAAAACCTTGTCAAATGGACAGATAGAGCGAGAAATTTCTTTGGACAATTTTCCATCTCCCGAAGAGCTTTGGAAACGATATCAAAAATATAAGGGTATTACTTCTCCCGAAGAAGAAAAAATCATTTCCCAAGATTACTATTTTGATGGGGGAAATCGAAGTCCGAGATATTATCAGCAAATAGCGATCAATCGAACCGTGGAAGCAATTGCTAAGGGTCAAAATAATAATAGACTTCTTTTGACAATGGCAACTGGGACTGGGAAAACTTACACCGCTTTTCAGATTATTTATCGACTTTGGAAGAGTGGGACTAAAAAACGAATTCTCTTTCTTGCCGATAGAAATGCCCTGATCGATCAAACCAAACGGGGTGATTTTCGACATTTTAAAGATGTTATGACGGTGGTGAAGCAAAAGAAGATTGATAAATCGTTTAACATCTATTTGGCTCTCTATCAAGGATTGACAAACTATGATGAGGAGAAAGACGCTTACCGTGAATTTAGTCCTGATTTCTTTGACCTTATTGTGATTGATGAGTGTCATCGTGGAAGTGCCTCCGAAGACAGTGCGTGGAGAGAAATTTTAGAATATTTCAAAAGTGCAACGCATATTGGTTTAACGGCTACACCCAAAGAGACAAATGAAATTTCAAGCACTGAATATTTTGGTGATCCGATTTATACCTATTCTCTCAAACAGGGAATAGAAGATGGATTCCTTGCTCCTTATAAAGTTATTCGTGTCGGATTGAATGTTGATTTGGAAGGGTGGAGACCCGAAAAAGGTAAAACGGATAAAGACGGTCATGAGATTGAAGACAGGCTCTACAATAAAAAAGATTTTGAAAAGAATCTTGTCATCGATGAGCGAACCCAAGCCGTTGCTAAAAAGATTACCGAGTTTTTGAAAAAGACAAACCGTTTTGATAAGACAATCGTTTTTTGTATTGACATCAACCATGCAGAACGGATGAGAGCCGCACTTGCGAATGAAAATGCGGATTTAATGGCACAAAATCCAAAATACATTATGCAAATTACTGGGGATAATCAAGAAGGAAAAATGGAGTTGGATAACTTCATCAATCCCCAAGAACGCTATCCCGTCATAGCTACAACCTCCAAACTCATGACGACAGGGGTAGATGCTCAAACTTGTAAGTTAATTGTTCTTGATAGTAATATCGCTTCAATGACCGAGTTCAAACAAATCATCGGTCGTGGGACTCGTATAAATGAGGAATACGGGAAAACTTTTTTCACAATTATGGATTTTAGAAATGTGACGGATTTGTTTGCAGATTCTAATTTTGATGGTGATCCCGTCAGAATCAAAGAAATTTCAGAAGACGATGAGATTGAAGCACCCGAAGACGAAGAGAACAATGATGAACCAATCACCGATGAAGAGACGGGTGAAGAGATAATTTTTGAAATACCGACAATTCGAGGGGGTGGAGAAATCGAAGAGCCACCGCATGAACCTCGTGAAAAAATCTTTGTTAATGGGGTTAATGTAGCAATTCTCAACGAGCGTATTCAATATATGGATGCCAACGGAAAGCTGATTACAGGAAGTCTCAAAGATTACACAAAACAACAGGTGCGACAAGAATTCGCTTCATTGGATGATTTTCTAAACCGATGGACTTCAAGTGAGCGAAAACAGGCTCTTATCGACGAATTGGAAGACAAGGGGATCATTTTCGATAACTTTCGAGAAGAGATTGGTCGGGATATGGATATTTTTGATTTAATATGTCATGCCGCATTTGACAAACCGCCTCTCAGTCGAAAAGAGAGAGCGGATAATGTTAGAAAAAGAGACTATTTCACCAAATACGGCGATCAAGCAAAAGCTGTTTTGGAAGCTCTTTTGGATAAATATGCCGATGAAGGTATCGAAAACATCGAGAGTATGAAAGTTCTTACACTTCAGCCGTTCGATCAAATCGGATCACCTGTGGAAATCGTTTCCCTTTTCGGTGGAAAACAAAAATATTTACAAGTCATAACAGAACTAGAAAACGAATTATATAAGGTTGCATAAGCATGGGTCATAACATCAGTGGGATTATCAAATCAATTAGATCATTAATGCGTGGGGATAAGGGTGTCAATGGTGATGCTCAACGAATCGAACAACTCGGATGGATGATCTTCCTTAAAATTTTTGATGATAAAGATATTGAAATGGAACTTCTCGATGATGCGTATGTTTCTCCGATTCCTACCGAATTGCAATGGAGAAATTGGGCTTCAGATGATGAGGGATTGACAGGTGAAGACTTATTTGATTTTATCAACACAAATTTATTTCCTACATTGCAAAATTTGGCATTAGGAACGACGAATAAGAGGGCAATTTTAGTTCGTGAAGTGTTTGAGGGAAATAACAACTACATGAAGTCGGGGACAATTATCCGACAGGTTATTAACAAGCTCAATGAAGTCAATTTCAATAGTTCCGAAGACCGTCATTTGTTTGGTGATATTTACGAAACGATTTTAAAAGAGCTTCAAAGTGCAGGGGATAGTGGAGAGTTTTATACTCCACGAGCTATCACCAGTTTCATCACTGATATGGTTGATCCAAAACTTGGAGAGATCGTTTTTGACCCTGCTTGTGGAACGGGTGGATTCCTCACTTCAGCGATAGAACATATTCGACAAAAAGAAGTGAAAAATATCGATGATCGTCTTACCCTTCAACATTCGATCAAAGGGGTGGAGCTTAAACCACTTCCTCATATGCTCGCCCTTACGAATCTCGTATTACATGACATTGAAGTGCCGAATATCGAATATGATGATGCGTTATCAAAAGAATTAAGCTCTATCACCCAAAAAGACAGAGTGGATGTTATTCTTGCTAATCCTCCATTCGGTGGTAATGTATCAGATGGTATGGAGACCAATTTTCCGATGACTTACCGCACGAAAGAGTCGGCTGATTTATTTTTGATTCTGATAATGCAGTATCTTAAAGATGGAGGAAGAGCAGGGATTGTTCTCCCTGATGGTTCTCTAACGGGGGATGGGGTAAAAGCTCGTATCCGTCAAAAGCTTCTCGAAGATTGTAATCTTCACACAATAGTGAGACTTCCGAATTCGGTTTTTCAACCGTATGCCAGCGTAGCGACCAATCTTCTCTTTTTTACCAAAGGAGAGCCGACAAAAGAAATATGGTATTACGAACATCAGCTACCAGATGGGCAGAAAGCATACAATAAAACCAAGCCTATTCAAATCAAAGAGTTTGATACAATCAAAGAATGGTGGAATCACCGTATAGAAAATGAACAAGCGTGGAAAATCGATATTGAAACGATTAAGAATAATGGATATAACCTCGACATTAAAAATCCTCATAAAAAAGAAGAAGAGCATACCTATACTACATCCGAACTTTTGGGAATGATTCACGAATCATTTTTTAAAAGCGATGTATTGTTAAAAAAACTCCAAAATGAGTTTATGCAATGAGTGGAGTAAAAAAACTACCGATAGGGGAGCTTTTTGAACTTGAAAAAGGAATTCTTCAAAGTTTAAAAAATTCTACTGGTGAATTTGATTTTATTACAGCCGCAGATGAGTGGAAAACACATAATGAGTTTTCACATGACATGGAAGCACTTATTTTTGCCGCCGCCGCTTCGGGTTCATTGGGTAGAACGCATTATGTCAATGGAAAATTCATAACAAGTGATCTCTGTTATATCTTGACTCCTAAAAATCCTGACAAGTATCCCATAGATATGAAGTTTTATCATTTCGTTTTTAATTCTTTTAAAGAGGAACTGGTCAAAGAAACAAAATCGGGGACATCAAAAGAAGCTATCAACCAAAAAAGTTTTAAAGCATACGAGCTTCCATATTTTGACATTGAAAAACAGCATTTGTGGATTCAAAAGCTTATTAATACAAAAGAATATCAGCAAGAATTATTGTCTGAACTATCGAATCAAAAAGAACTTGTATCTAAACTTCGACAATCGATCCTTCAAGAAGCTATTGATGGAAAATTGACAGATCAATGGCGAAAAGACAACTTGAATATTGAAACTGGTGAAGAATTACTTGAGCGTATAATTCAAAAAAGATTAGCAATGATTAATCAATCTGGAGAAAGATTGCCAAGAGGATTGAAAAATCGTGATTTAGGACAAAAAAAAGAAAAAGGGTTTTGCCCTGATACGTGGGTTATTACGAATATAGATACCATCTCAACAGTTAAAATTGGATCTACGCCATCACGATCTGAAGCAAGGTATTGGCAAAATGATATTCCTTGGGTTGCAAGTGGTGAAGTGGCAAATAATTTTATTTTTTCAACAAAAGAAAAAATTTCTTATTCAGCATTAGAAGAAGTCTCATTAAATTTATATCCGATTGATACAGTTTTGATAGCTATGATTGGACAAGGTAAAACAAGAGGGCAAACATCAATTCTGAAAATCCCAGCAAGCACCAATCAAAATGTAGCTGGATTGATTATCAATCATGGGTTGGTGCTTCCAAAATTTTTATGGTATTTTTTTCTTAGTCAATACCATTTTATGAGATCAAAGGCTACTGGTGGTAATCAAGCGGCTTTGAACGGTCTTAAAATAGGTGAAACAAGTATTCCATTGCCACCACTGGAAGAACAAAATATTTTAATAGAAAAAGTAGATAATTTATTCTCTATGTGCGATGAACTTGATCGACAAATCAATGAATCCAAAGTTAATGTTGAAATGATGATGCAGGCAGTTCTTAAAGAGGCGTTTGAAGAAGAGCCGAAGACTGCTACAGTGGAACCACATGCACCTAAAACTTTCCAACGCAGTGTCCTTGCCGCCTACTTGATCGATAACAGTCAAGATGATCAATATTTTGGACACGTAAAGCTCCAAAAAATACTTTTTATGTGTGAAGCGGTCAATAATTTGGATTTTGATACAGACTATAAACGTCATGCTATGGGTCCGTATGATCCAAAACTGATTCGATCGGTGGACTCTCAACTAAAAAAAGCCAAATGGTTTGAAGTCAAAAAACTAGAGGGTGAAATAAGCAGATATGTTTATCATCCGCTTGAAAAAGTAGAAGAATACAAAAAATATGTAGGGCGGTATTGGGATCATAAAAAAATAGAACATATTTTTCAACTGATGAAACCGATGAGAACATTACAAGCGGAAATCGTAGCAACACTTTACAGTGCTAACTCGGATTTGAAAAAGACTAACATATCTATTACCGATGCAATACTTATTAATGAAGCACGGAATAACTGGCATGATAATAAGAAAAATATAGCTGTTGAGACATGGGAAAAAGCGATTGAATGGATGAAAAATAAAAATCTGTTGAGAGATTTATAATGAATCTATGTCACTCATACGAGGATACAATAAAATGACGCATGCACTCCGTGATGTCAAATTCCATCGTATTGAGAAAATAGTCAAAGATGCTGGCTATGGTGGTTCATGCCCTATTATCGTTCAAGCTAATGGAGTGGAGTATGTCTTAAAGACCAAAGTAGATGGAATGCAACCAACATCACTAGGGATTTTGAATGAAATGTTGGCATATCAGCTTTTAAGTGTTTTAGGATACAAAATAACACCACAAGAGGTTGTTTATCTTTGGATTGATGATAATTTTATTGAAGCTGCTGAAATTGCTTGCCAAGAGGGGGTGATTAAAGTGGAATCTCTTGAATATATTCGAACATCCAAGGGCGTGAATATAGGGATTGAATATTTGCATTATGCTATGGATCCATTGAATACAATTGATAATCAGCAGTTTATTAGGGATGTTTTACATATCGATAACTATATTCTTAATTGTGATAGAACTACGAGTAATCCTAATATTTTGCAAGATAGACGACACAAGAAAAAATTCTATGCGATAGATTTTGGAAATGCCTTAGCTGATGGACATATATATCAAAAAATTATTGATGGAGAAATGGATCCTTTTGAGTTTGGCATAGCAGTTAAATGTAATGTTACATTGTCTGGACTTTATTTATTTCGGGATACAGAAAATTCACTTGTAAAAAAAGGAAGATGGATTAAGGGTGATGTTGATAAAATTCAACAAATTATTGAAGCAATTTTTGCAACATTTCCGCCAGAAACGGAATGGGAACCTATGAAATACATAGAGCAAATAGCCGATATTGTGGTAAATAGATTAAAGAATAGGGCTATATTTAACACAGATAAAAGTTCAAAATGTGCCTGTATATATTGAAAAAAGGAGAATATTATGGAAGATTTTTTCAAAAAACACAATTTTAATCCAGAACAATTGCAAAAACGAAATCGTCGTTTCCATATTGTCCGATATTTTCCAAAAATTCAGACATATGAATTTTTAAATGTCGGGATTTTACTTTATGATCAAGGTGACGTTTCGTATCGATTAATTCAACAGGATGAAATAGTAAAACTTCATTGTCCTTCATTAGTGGAATCAAAAGTATTAAAGAACTCGCTGGAATCACTTGATGAGTATTTGCAAAATAAAATTGGGTTGAACGATGTGATTGATAATATCTCAAATCGTTACAAAAATATTCTTGATACTAGCTTCCAGTTGGTATATGCTGGGAATGAGACTACTGATGAGCTTTGTGCAAAACTTTTTCACGATTATGTAGGGTATAAATTTGAAACCGAAGTAAAAGAATCTCCAATTGAGCGAATAATCAAGCAAACAGAAGAGATTATTCTAAGTGATTATAAAAAACAGATTGCAGTGAAGCGTTCAAAAATAAAAGGGTTTAATCTCGATTTTGTAAATAAAAAAACTGAGCAAATACATCATTCATTGCTCGGAAGTATCGAAAATTCCAATGATGTCGCTCGTGCATTCATAAATGTGCCGTCCCATATTGGTGCAAATGAAAGTTATGATTTTTTGAATACTCGTCATGTTCTCAGTGCAAGTGGTCAAGAAAGCCGATCTAAACTAGATAAATTATCGATCAAGGTTTATGAATATACGAATGATCGTATTGATGACTATTTAAAATCTATTGTATAGGCTTTTTTTATAGTGTGATAGTTATTCAAAAATTCGATCCGCTACTTTTCTCAACTCTTCCACGCTCCCCTGCGTCTGAAGTTCAAATTGATTACTATTAAAAGTTTGTTGACGTTTGGCCAGCTGTGCGGTGTGGGTTGAGATATCTTCAATAAGCATTTTTTTATCTATTTTCCCATCCAAAAATTCTAATGTTTCGAGTATTCCGATTGCTTTCATACTGTTAGGCGCTCTTCCATAAAGCCGTTCAAGTTGGGCTACTTCATCAATTAATCCTGATTGCACCATTTTTTGTGTCCGTATTGCTATGCGTTCTCGTAAAAGCGGACGCTCAATCTCGATGTTAAGAATAGGGCAATGAGCGATAATGCTCTTGGGCGGATGTGCCGCAAACCATTGCGAAGGCGGTGTTGAGGTTTGGAGATAGAGATGGAGCATTTTTTCTATCCGATACGAATCATTAGGGGTAATCTTGATCATGGTAATCGGATCAACTTGGGATAAAAAACGGTGTGCCATCTCAAGATCACGCAACATTTCAGCAGCAACGCATTTGGTTTCATCGGTAATTTCAGGGACGTACGACAATCCATCAATCATACTTTTGAGATAAAAGCTGCTTCCTCCGACAAGTATAAGGTTTTTTCCTTGCAACGTTGCAGCTTCATACGCACGGTGATATTCGTCTATAAAGGTAAAAACCGTTGCGGTTTCATTGGGAGCAAGACAATTAATCCCAAAATGCTCAACACTTGCAAGCTCATCATGAGAGGGTTTTGCGGAAGCTATGTCAATTTCTTTGTAGATACTCAAGGAGTCAATAGAGAGGATGAGAGCGTTATGCTCCTGTGCAAGCTGTAGAGCAAGAGCACTTTTTCCTGAGGCAGTAGAGCCGATGAGTGCGAGTTGTTTCATGAGTGACATTATATCTCAAAGTGAAATTACGATAAAATAAATAAAACACACAAAGGGCACGAGTGAAGAGAATCGCCAAACGTTTACGAGATTTTAATGAACTGGTGATGTTTCAGCACTCCGTTTTTTCTCTCCCTTTTATTTTTATTGCAATGGTAGTATCTGCGGATGGATGGTTTGGATTTAAACTTCTTATTTTAGGGGCATTAGCGGCAATCAGTGCTCGTAATACTGCCATGGGATTTAACCGTTACGTAGACAGAGCGTATGATATGCACAACCCTCGCACTGCCAACCGCCCCAGCGTTGATGGGAGACTAAGGGGTAGCTCTATCGCTATTTTTACCCTCATTAACGCACTGATATTTATCGGGGTTACGTATATGGTGAATGATTTGGCATTTATGGTCAGCGTTCCGGTTCTTATAATTTTGTTGAGCTACTCCTATTTTAAACGTTTTAGCTCCATGGCACATATCGTGTTGGGAATCTCCTTGGGACTTGCACCGATGGCAGGAGCCATTGCCGTGAGTGCATCCGTACCATTATGGTCGATTTATCTCAGTCTTGGAGTGATGTTTTGGGTAGCAGGATTTGATTTATTGTACTCATTGCAGGATATGGAATTTGATATTAGCAACAATCTTCATTCGATTCCTTCCCGTTATGGGAGCAGTGTAACACTCAATCTCTCGCTGGTATTTCATTTTTTAACCATTATTTTCTGGGGATTATTTGTGGCAGCTGCCAATTTGGGAAGTGTTGCCCAATTGGGCATCTTTTTGTCGATTCTTATGTTAGGATATGAACATTATTTGGTTCGTAAAGATTTTACCAAAATTGACCGAGCCTTTTTTACGATTAACGGGTATTTAGGGTTTGTATTTTTTGGATGTGTAATTTTAGATAAGGTGATACGATGAGCAATGTACGATTAGTAGAAGCCTCTTTAGAGATAACCTACGATCTCCTAGAAGGAAACGAAGATACGTTTGAAAAAGAGTTTAATCGTAATGATGAGCACAATGATGATGCAATAGGGCAATGGCTCAGAAGTGCGAAAGTCAAAGGGGATACCAGTGAAAGTGATCCTCTGGTATTAAATTTAATTGTTGAGTTATTTCGAAAAATGGATCGTCTGGAAAATCTTATTTTGGGCAAGACATCCAATCGTATTGCACTTAAAATAAATACAGCTATTGAAAAAATTGGTTTGGAGCATTTTGAACTCTCTCAACCCATTTTAGAAACCTCAAAGTTCTATTATGGACGGGTTGAATTACCGAATTTACTACACAGGGAAACTCCGATGTATTTTGAAGCACTCTCGCCGACGTTAGCTAAAATCACCCGAATGCACGTCAAAGACAGCAATGAATGGGCGATTTACATGACGGCACGTGAACGAAGTATGATCCGCCATTTAAAAGGACTTGAATGACATTGGGGATCGAATTAGTTCTAATTGCTCTGGCTGCATTGGTTCTTGGGCTTATTTATTATTCGGTGACCAAAGAAAATGAGACCAGCAGCCGTCTTCGTGCCATTGTACACGCCGTCGAAGAGTTGCACCGAGAAGTATACAAAATAGATAAACGCCTCACTGCGGAGATGGAGATTCTCGCATCCCTACAAGAAAGTGCTCCCGAAACATCCCAGAGAGCATACGAGCAGCGTGGTCATGATATGAATGAGCTCTCCGTACCGATTATGGAGTCATTAGGACACATCGAGGGGGCATTTGGAGCCTACAAAGAGAAAACAGAAAACCGCTTACGCTATTTGGAAGAGCGGATTCGTAACTTATCACTCCCAACATCCATAAGCGGTTTGGATGATGAAAAAGTGATTAGCCGTTATAACCAAGGGTTAGAAGTAGATATGATTGCAAAAGAGCTGCGATTGTCAAAAGCAGAAGTAGAATTTGTACTAAAGATAAATCAACTGAGATAGTATTTTATTGAATGTGATTTGTTGAATTGAAAGTAAGTTTTGAGGGGAATCTATAAAATGGTGCGCCCGAAGGAATTCGAATCCCTGACCGCCGGTACCGCAAACCGGTGCTCTATCCAGCTGAGCTACGGACGCATCTTTTAAAGAGAACGAAATTATAGCCCATAAAGCTTAAAGGCTATTTAAACGCTCTTTAGTCTTTATTCTTTCGTGCGGCAACGTCTTTTAAGAAGCTTTCCAAATCGTATTTAAGACGGTATTGTGGAGTTAAAATATGGATAAGAATATCACCCAAATCAATAGCAACCCAATCGCCGCTTTCGTCAACGTACAAAAACTGTTCTTCAGGTTTAAGTCCTCTTTTGAGGTGATCGAGTAACGCGATGGTATGACGCTCCCCTAATGATGATGCAAGGACAACATAGTCAGCGAAATAGTCACTGCCGATGAGTTCAAATACTTCGATGTTTTCTGCTTTGTTCATATCGAGAATAGAACTGATTTTTTCAATTCGTGGGTTCATAATGTTCCTTATAGTATGTTGTAATGTCATTTTCGATTTCCTCATCCAGTCCAAGAGAACCAAACGAGTGGCGAAAATCGGTTGAACTAACCCCCTCATTTACAGGGAGGGTGATCATTTCGTTGGGAATGGGTATTCCGTCTCGAGAGGCTACGACAAACGTCACCATCGTGCGCAGTGTGTCAATATCGCGCCACTCTTGGAGCGTTGCTAAATTATCGGCTCCGATGATTACATAGAGCTTGTCACATGTTTTCGCGTAATGACGTACGGTTTCAACCGTATAAACGCTTCTGTGTTGGTCAATCTCAAATGAGCTTATCTCAATTTTTGGAGTTGATACAAATATCTTTTGTAACCAGCGTAACCGCTGTATACCATCGGCACTCACGGAGGGCTTAAACGGGTTTTTAAATGCCGGAACGATAATAAGCTTATCAATCTCCAGTATTTCAAGTGCTTTAAGTGCTACACGTACATGCCCGATATGAGGTGGATCGAAACTACCGCCATACAGAGCAATGTTCATCTATAACTTCTTTTAAACGAAATTATAACCGATTGTTGGTAAAATCCTCTTATTATGATAACAAGGGAAATAGTTTTATGGCGTTAAAAATCGCTATCAATGGATTCGGTCGAATAGGACGCTGTGTAACTCGCCTTATTGCCGGACGTGAGGATGTGGAATTGGTTGCCATTAATGACATGGCATCCATAGAAATGATGAGTTATCTTTTGCAAAATGATTCCGTACACGGGCAATTTAATGCAGTTTCTGTAATTGATGCACAGTATCTTAAAATCGGTTCAGATAAGGTTCATGTATTTTGTGAAAAGAATCCGGAAAATCTTGATTTTGGAGCGTGCGGTGCTGATGTGGTTTTGGAGTGCAGCGGATTATTTTTGACGGGTGAAGCAACGCGTCATCATTTGGGCAAAGGGGTCAAAAAAGTGATTCTCTCAGCCCCGACACAAGATTCACAAATCCCTACGTTTGTATTGGGTGTAAACGAACATTTGTACGAAGGTGAGGATATAATTTCCAATGCTTCGTGTACAACGAACTGTTTAGGACCGATTGCTCGGATTTTAGACGAAGAGCTGGGCATTGAAAAAGGATTGATGACGACGATTCATGCGTATACAAACGGACAAGCGATCATCGATACGGCACACGCGCAAGACAAACGCCGTTCTCGCGCAGCAGGGGTCAATATGGTTCCCACAACGACGGGTGCGGCAAAAGCGATTAGTTTGGTTCTCCCAAATTTAGAAGGTAAACTGCACGGTCAAAGTGTCCGTGTTCCCACTCCGGATGTATCGATGGTAGATTTGAATGTGGTTGTTTCTCAAAAAACGACGAAAGAAGAGATCAGTGCTCTTTTCAAATCCTACGCAAACGGTCAAATGCACGGGATTTTAGAAATCGATGAGCGGTATCGTGTGTCGCAAGATTTTGTCGGATCATCTTTTAGTGCCACTGTTGCGGATGATTTAATTCAAGTCATCGACGGAAATTTGATCAAGGTTATGGCATGGTACGATAACGAATGGGGATATTCGAATCGATTGATTGATATGGCATTGTATATTACCAACACCAAAGGAGTAAAATGAAACTGTTAAGTATAAAAGAGTGTGACATTTTTCAAAAGAAAGTATTTATTCGCTGTGATTTTAACGTACCAATGGATGATTTTGGCAACATTACCGATGATCGCCGTATCCGTTCAGCGGTTTCAACGATCAAATATTGTCTCGATCAAGAGTGCGCGATTATTTTAGCGTCTCATTTTGGTCGTCCAAAAGCGGGTGTATTTAGTCCTGAAGATTCTCTCGCACCCGTAGCTCGAAGACTTCATCAGTTGCTGAAAGTAGACATTGCCTTAGCATCCGACGTTATAGGAGAGGATGCAAAAGCACGTGCATCCAAGCTTGCTTACGGAGAAGTGTTACTGCTTGAAAATCTTCGATTTGAAGCCGGAGAAACCAAAAATGATCCGCAATTAAGTGCCCAATTGGCTGCATTGGCTGAGGTATATATTAATGATGCATTTGGTGTCAGTCATCGTGCTCATGCATCGGTTGCAGGAATAACGGACCATTTTGACAATGCGCACAAAGCAGCAGGATTTTTACTTCTCAAAGAAATTGAATTTTTTGATACGTTGCTGGAGCGTCCTGTTCGTCCTTTTGCAGCGATTGTAGGTGGTTCTAAAGTTTCGGGGAAACTGGAAGCTTTGGTTAACCTTCTGCCGCGTGTGGATAAAATTTTGATCGGCGGCGGGATGGCATTTACCTTTTTAAAAGCGTTGGGATACAACATCGGGAATTCTCTGGTCGAAGACGATTTGCTCGGTGAAGCAGAAAAAATCATGCTTGAAGCAAAACGTTTGGGTGTTAAGTTTTATTTGCCGGTTGACGTTTTGGCGGCAGAAAAGTTCAGTGCGGATTCTCATGTACGGATGGTAAGTGCGCAAGAAATTCCTGATGGCTGGATGGGTCTTGATATCGGGTATGCTACGGTAGAGTTGTACCGTGTCGTGCTTGAAGATGTTGAAACCGTATTGTGGAATGGTCCTATGGGCGTATTCGAGATCGAAAAATTTGCCAAGGGATCGAATCGCATAGCGCATATCGTAGCAGAAATGAACGCAACGACCGTCGTTGGCGGTGGAGATACAGCGGATCTGGTACAGCGTGTAGGCGTGGATGAAGAGATGAGTTTTATCTCGACAGGCGGCGGTGCGTCACTGGAACTATTAGAGGGTAAAGTGCTCCCGGGCGTAAAACCTTTAATGAAATAAAAGGATAGTGTCATGATACTTTGTGCCAATTTTAAAGCCAATAAAACGCGTCAAGAGACTAGAGCATACATGGCGGTTGTTGAATCGTTTGTCTCTGCCAACGAAATCGACGATACGGTTATTGTTTTTCCTCCCTTTACTGCATTGGAACATATTCCTAGAAATGTTCTGATCGGAGTTCAAAACGCGTATCCGGTTGCTAACGGAGCGTTCACTGGTGAAATTGCATTGGAGCAACTGGAAGAATTTGACATTAAAACAATTCTTATCGGTCATTCTGAGCGTCGTCATATTTTGGGCGAAACGCAAGAGCAAATTGCGGCAAAATTTCGTTTTTTTGCTGAGCAAGGATTTGTCATCGTTTATTGTGTCGGTGAACCTCTTAGTATTAGAGAGCAGGGTGATGAAGCATTGATGAACTACATCGAGGCACAATTTGATGGGATTGATGTGAGTTATCCTGATCTTATTTTGGCATACGAGCCGGTCTGGGCTATTGGAACGGGACTAACACCTACGAATACACAAATCGAAGCCGTGCATGCTGAGTTACGTCTAAAAACAACAGCCCCATTACTTTATGGAGGAAGTGTCAAAGTAGACAATGCAGGTGAGATTATGGTTTCTTCTTTAGATAACACATTGCAGGATTTGGATACTGACTTGATAAATCATAATTCCAAAATAGATAGGTGGCAAAATGCCAAATCCTTTTC
>JAGXHZ010000037.1 GCA_024635855.1 Sulfuricurvum sp. | reverse complement strand
GTTCTTGTTGCAAAACACGCTCAATGAAGATCACAGCTACTACTTTGATGTTATTGCACCAAAGGGGATGGAAGGTAAAATCAAAATAGGGACACCTACTGAGCCGTTTAAAGTTAAGCCGGGCGTTGTTAAGAAAAAAGTGATTGTTCTCTATGCGGATGAGATGCTTGTTAATGACAGTCGTAAAGATACGGTTATTCCTATTACGATTAAAGCGTATGCAATGGATGATAAAGAAAAAGTGATGGTTCTTCGCGAATCTACCTTTACTTTCCCTCGTGCGGATTTGGTGAAATAAGAATACGCATTGGAGGTAGGATTTTAATCCTACCTTAGGGCGAAGCTAAAGCATCGCCATTTATACTAAAACTGCCTCTTTGACACCTGCTTCGAGATGCCCGATAACGTATCCGTCGGTTGCACTCAAAACATCTTCTACATTTTCTGATTTAACAACAAGAATCATTCCAACACCCATATTGAAGGCACGGAACATCTCAGAGCGCTCTACGTGCTGACCGATAAGCTCGAAAATAGGAAGTACGCGGATAGAAGATTCTGTGATAATCGCACGTAGCCCCTCTGGGAGTACACGTGGGAAGTTTTCAACGATTCCTCCACCTGTGATGTGTGCTAACGCTTGGATTTTATCTTTGAGCGCTTTGAATGTTTTCACGTAGATACGTGTCGGAGTGAGGAGTGTTTCGATAAGAGGTTTCCCTTCGAACTCATCTTCGAATTTCATCCCCATTTTTTCAAATAATACTTTGCGCGCTAACGAAAATCCGTTTGAGTGTAAGCCGGAGCTTGGTAATGCAATAAGAATATCTCCTGCTTGGACTTTATCCGAGCGGTCAAGTTCACTTTTTTCTCCAACGCCTACGGCGAATCCTGCAAGGTCATAGTCATCACTGTGGTACATTCCCGGCATCTCTGCTGTTTCGCCACCGATAAGAGCACATTCAGCCTGAATACAACCTTCTGCGATACCGCTGACAACCGCTGTGGCAGCTTTAACATCGAGCTTACCGGTTGCATAATAATCAAGGAAAAAAGAAGGAGTTCCGAAGTTACAGATGAGGTCATTGACACACATAGCGACTAAATCGATTCCTACGGTGTTATGAATACCTGAATCGATCGCGAGTTTGAGCTTTGTTCCTACTCCATCGGTTGCGGCAAGCATAACGGGTTCGCGGTATCCGCTTGGTAGTTCAAAAGCTCCGGCAAATGAGCCGATTCCACCCAGTACGCCCGGAATTCTAGTCGATTTGACAAGCGGTTTGATGTTTTCGACGAAACTGTTGCCTGCGTCAATATCGACACCGGCATCTTTATAGCTGATTTGGCTCATTTGAGATTCTCCACCTGTTTTAGTGGTGAAATTATAGCAAAGTGGACGTTAGTAGAAGTTTATTTAGTAGGACACTTTCCAAAGAGCTTGCTAAATACCCATAAAGACGGACAAAAATCTACGAATGCCCATACTAAAATCATCCCAATGACGAATCCTTGAAGTATCATCCCATAAAGAGTAAAGCCTTGAGCAAAGAGCGCCATAGATAGAGTTAGAACAATTGCCATTAAAAGGCGTTGTATTTTTTCTGCACACATTTTGTATTTTCCAACTTATAATAAAAATTTGACAAAATTATAGTGTAATAGTTTTGTTTTCATCTGTAAGATAAACCCTTTATTTACTCTTTCAATGAGGTTTAATCTCTACGTGTTACAATCGCTGAAAATTAACCCTGAAGAGTTTAAGCCAATGAAAACATTTATTTATCCTGAAATGATGGTGCACGTTGCTTTGTGTACGCATAAGCTTCCAAAATCTGTATTGCTTGCAAGTGATAATCGCGAATTACTCATAGGCGAACTTGCTCGCTACCGTGAGTCTGCTGTGGCAAGCGTTGATGGCGCAAATCTCCTTGAGTCATTTCGTAATGCGGAAGATAAAAGTGCCGATGTGCTTTTATTGGACAGTACAACTGACGACAGTGCGGTTATCGCTCATATCAACCGCATATTAAAAGAAGATGGCTTAGTCGTCATGCAGCATCCTTCTTTGGACGAGCTAGGAGCAAATACGAATTTGATGCAAATTTTGGGAAATTATTTCAAAATTATTATGCCGTATTACGCAGGGGACGGATCGACATTGTTAATCTGTTCAAAAGAGTACCATCCGACAGCGGATATAATCTTGCAGCGCAGCGATTTGCTCGAAGGTCATCAGTTTTACAACTGTGACGTTCATGTAGGAGTATTCGCAATGCCGCAATACATTCGCAAAAATTACCTTGGCATTATCCGTAACTAATGGCGTATAAATACGCTATTGCACTGACAGGAGGGATTGCAACAGGTAAAAGCACCGTTGCCTCTCTTTTAGGACTTAATGGTTTACGTATCATTGATGCAGACGCTATTTCTCACCGACTTTTAGATGAAAATGCCTCTTGGATACGTGAACATTTTGGAGAACAGTATATTCATGGGAATAAAGTTAATCGTCCCGAATTGGGAAAAATAATCTTTTCCGATCCAAAAGCAAAAAAAGAGCTCGAAGCTTTTTTGCACCCGAAAATTCGTGCTACTATTGAAGAAGCAAGTGAAAAACAAGACCTCCTAAAATATCCCTACCTTATCGACATTCCCCTCTTTTTTGAAACCTCCTCGTATCCGATTAAAAACTCGGTGGTTGTTTACACTCCCAAAGAACTTCAATTAGAACGATTTATGAAACGTAACGGCTTCTCAGCAGAAGAATCGCTTCGCCGTATCGAAACTCAAATGGACATCGAAGAAAAACGTTCTCGTGCAACGTGGGTAATCGATAATTCTCATAATCTTAAACACCTTCAAGCACAATGTGAACAGTTTGTTGAAGCAATTAAAGAACTCTACCCCGCCCCTAAGGTATAATTCCTACATCGTCATTCCCGCGAAGGCGGGAATCCAGCTAAAAGGATTGCCCATGCTCCAAATCGCCAAATACTGCGCAAGCGGTAATGATTTTGTACTTTTTCACACTCTTAACGGGGCAGACCGTTCCGGACTTGCACGGATTCTTTGTGACCGTCAAAATGGAATCGGCGCAGATGGATTGATCGTCTTGCTTCCTCATGAAACGTATGATTTTGAATGGGAATTTTACAATGCAGATGGTTCGACCGCCTCAATGTGCGGAAACGGAAGTCGTGCATGTGCTCACTATGCTCACCGTTTTGGTTTGGCAGAGTCCAGTATGGAATTTTTAACCGGTGCCGGAGTGATAAAGGCAAGCATTGAGGGAGATATGGTTCAAAGCGATTTAACGCCTCCTTTTGTTATTAATGATGAGATTTCTGAGTATGAGATGCGATGGTGGCTGATTGATACCGGTGTTCCCCATCTCGTCACCTTTGATGCGGATATGGGAAACTTTGACATTGAAATGGCACGCACCCTTCGGCATAAATACAATGCCAATGTCAATATAGCCCATATCGAAAGCAATGGAGCGATTCATGTTCGTACCTATGAACGCGGAGTTGAAGATGAGACATTGGCGTGCGGAACAGGAATGGCTGCGTGTTTTTATCGTGCTTCGATTGAAAATTCCGTCGCCGATAACGCTCGCGTCTATCCCAAAAGCGGTGAAACGCTTTATCTCGGATTAGACGAGGGGACGATTACTTTTAAAGGTGAAGTTCAGGGAGTTTTTGAAACGGTTTGGAGAGGGTAGTTTTAAATACGTTATAATCTTAAAAAAGGAAAAATCATGCAAACCGTCACCTTACAAATGTCCGATAGCGTAGCTGAACACGTCATGTATTTTTTACGTCAGCTTCCTAAAAAAGAAGTCAAGATTGTAGAAGCTCTACCATCGGCAGAAGAGAAAATGGCTAAAAAAGTTGCTAGGGCACTTGAAGAGATAAAGCGTGGTGAAGCACGTCCGATTAGTGAATTATTGAATGAAATTTAATACAATTCCTGAATTTGATAAGGATGTAAAGAAATTAGCAAAAAAATACCGTCATATCAAAAATGATCTAGTTTTATTTATGACATCCTTTGAAAATGAACATGCTCACGCTATATCCATTAAAAAAAATATCTTTAAAGCACGTATTAAAAATAGCGATAAAGCCAAAGGCAAAAGTGGCGGTTACCGTACGTATTATTATAGGGTAACGGACGAGTCTGTCACATTTTTGATTATTTACGATAAATCGGAGATCGAGAGTATTGATGAAACGATATTAGATTCGATGATTGAGGGGATGGAGTAAATCTATATCGCTTTCAATCTTTCTGTAACCAATAAATCCACAATTTGCGAATAAAAGATCCTTCTCCCCAAATAAATCGGAAATCCAAATGTATTTATTTTAACTTAAAATATTAAGTGCGAGATGTAAAAGACTGTGCTCTACTTCGTAAGGTAAAATCAAATTGTTTTTTGAATATTTCCTTGATTTCATATAGTGATGAAATATCGTTTTCATAGTGCATTACAAACTTATTATACTCTTGACCTATACTATATGATAGTATTGCTGCAAAATCATCATCTTCTAAAATTACGAAATATGTTTTTTCAAGTTCATCTATTGCACTCGCTAATGCGTTTGCAACACGCCCTTCAAACTTAGGATAATTTTTTACAATATATTCCAGTTTATCAGTTAATGTCACTATTACTCCTCACTTTTTTGATGATATAAAATCGTAAGATATAAAATATAGCCCATTGTAAATAAACTAGTAATATTCATTATATAACTATAGTTTATTATATAGTGTGTATTATTGGTTATTATGCTGATAAATGGTAAAGTGTATATTATAAACATCGTAACCGAAAATAAACGACTTTTATATTTTTTCACTTGATAAAATGTCAAGGATAAAAATCCGATAGTTAATGCTGTAGAAATCACTTTAGTATTTTCAAATTCAAGTAGCAATTGAAAAAATTGTAGAACAATCCAAATAATTAAAATAATGTTCAATATTGAGGATATACCATCTTTCGTCTCAAGTGAAAAATCTTGTTTGTCACTCTCTTGATTAATTGTTATTCCACAATTTGGACAAGATGATGCCATTTCTGATATTTGTTTACCGCATTCACTGCATTCTATTAATGCCATATTACTTTTCCTTTTTTAATCAATGTATATCTTGAAGACTTTATAAAGATTATAGCAAAAGAATAAAAATTTAAATGAAACTTTTTGTGAATATATAAACTGTATTCCAATTTTAAGGGAAATTATAAACTCATTAGATGATGAACTAGCTCTTGCCAGTCAAAAACTCTTAGACACAGTTTCTAAAAATGTAGTGCGTTTGTGCCAGATGAAAGGGTATAGTCAGCTTGATTTGGCACTTGAAATAGGTTTGAGTGGAGCGGCTTATTTGGGGCGTATGGAAATACGGGTTAAAAATCACCATTTTAATTTGGAGCATTTAGCCAAAATTGCTGAAATTTTAGAAGTTGATGTTTGTGAGTTTTTTCAGCCTATGGATAAGTTATCGTAGCTACTCGCTTCATATCCAAAGTAATGCTTTCGTTCGCCCTGAGCTTGTCGAAGGGTTCATGGTTCGACAGGCTCACCACGAACGGGAACAAAACACAGACGGGAATGCTACAATCCATTTCTCTCCATCAATTTTGACTGCATATCGGCGATCAATGGCTCAATAATATCATCCATCAATCCCCCTTGCATAATCTCTTCGAGTCGATAAAGAGTTAGCGTAATGCGGTGATCGGAGATGCGATTTTGAGGGTAGTTGTAGGTACGGATACGTCCACTTCGGTCACCTGTTCCCACTTGATCTTTACGCTCATTCATCTCTTTTTCTTTCGCTTCATGCATTTGCATATCATAAATACGGGCTTTAAGAATTTGCATCGCTTTGTCTTTGTTTTTGTGCTGGGATTTTTGATCTTGGTTGTTGACGACGATACCTGTCGGAAGGTGGGTAATCCGTACCGCAGAGTCTGTGGTATTGACACTTTGTCCGCCGCAGCCGGATGAACGCATAACGTCGATCTTGAGGTCACTTTCATTAATGATAACTTCTACGTCATCAACTTCTGGCATGACTGCTACTGTGATCGCCGAGGTGTGAACGCGTCCTTGGGATTCTGTCGCAGGGACACGCTGAACGCGGTGAACGCCCGCTTCGTGTTTGAGGCGTGAGTAGACTTGATCCCCTTTGATAAGGGCAATCACCTCTTTAAATCCACCTGCATCTGAGGGGCTTGTGCTCATAAGCTCGATTTTCCATCCGCGTACATCGGCATAACGAACATAAGCATTAAACAAATCACCGACAAAAATCGCTGCTTCATCCCCGCCCGTTCCCGCGCGTAACTCAATAAAGATATTACGCTTGTCGTTAGGGTCTGTCGGAATGAGAAGTTTTTTGATCTCTTCTTCGAGTTCACCTACTTGAGGCTCTAATAGTTTAAGTTCCTCTTTGGCAAGTTCACCCAGTTCCGCATCAAACGCGAGCGCTTTGTTCTCTTCAATATCTTCCAATACTTTTTTATATTCCGTTGCTTTGGTATAAATGGCGGCAATAGAAGATTGCTCTTTGGAAAGATCGGTCATGCGCTTGATATCGTTTCCGATGTCAGGTGAGCTTAAAAGTGTTGTGAGTTCATTGTAGCGGTTAATAAAAGGTATGAGCTTGTCAGATAACATAAGTGGTTCCTATAAATAAGGCATTAAAAAAGGTATGAAAGGGGATATTTTGCCCCGAAGGGGAAAACTTATGCTGCGATTTTGTTAACAGCGAGGTGAAGACGGCTTACTTTACGTGCAGCAGTTTCTTTTTTCAAGACACCTTTGCTAACATATTTGTGTAAGTTTGCATTTGCAATAACGAGTGCTGCTTGTGCTTCTTCTTTGTTCCCTGCATCAACTGCAGTACGAACGGCCTTAACGATATTTTTTACACGCGTACGGTAGAATCGGTTACGCTCAGTGCGTTTTTCCGTCTGACGGATACGTTTCAATGCTGACTTATGGTTTGCCATGGCATTTATCCTTGTCGAATTTTTTTTAGGGTAGAATACTACCTTAAAGATAATTAAAATTAAGTTAAATTTTATACAGTAGGGGGAAATTACTATGAAATTGTTTGGAACCGATGGCGTACGTGGCGAAGCAGGCTCATTTTTGAGTGCCGGATTGGCGATGCGCGTTGCAATGGCAGCAGGAGTATATTTCAAAGACAAGGCAATAACCAAAAAAATTTTAGTGGGTAAAGACACACGCAGAAGCGGTTATATGATTGAGAATGCAATTGTAAGCGGTTTGACGGCAGTGGGATACGATGTGGTCCAAATCGGTCCAATGCCGACGCCTGCTATCGCTTTTTTGACCGAAAATATGCGCTGTGATGCAGGAATTATGATTTCAGCGAGTCACAATCCGTACGAAGACAATGGAATTAAATTTTTTGATGCTCATGGAAATAAGCTTTCCGAAGATATTGAAGCGCAAATCGAAGCTATCGCCAACAATACTGAAGCCATATATGAAGCGCAAGTGACCGGACGGGAAATCGGTTCGGCAAAGCGGATTGATGATGTTGTCGGGCGTTATATCGTTCAACTTAAAAATTCTTTTTCACGTGATTTGACACTGCATGGTTTACGCATTGTTTTGGATACGGCGAATGGTGCAGGATACAAAGTAGGACCGACTGTCCTCGAAGAGCTTGGTGCTGAAGTTATTGTTTTACACGATAAACCTAACGGACTTAATATTAATGAAGGGTGTGGCGCAATGCACACCAAAGATCTCCGTAATGCAGTAAAAGAATACCGTGCGGATATTGGTTTGGCTTTGGATGGTGATGCGGATCGTCTTATTGTTATTGATGAGAAAGGTGATGATGTTGACGGTGATCAGATTTTGGGAGCCTTGGCTTTATTTTTGAATCAAAACGGTGACCTCAAAGGAGGCGGTATTGTCGCCACGGTTATGAGCAATCAGGCATTGGAAGATAATTTGGTGGAGAACGGATTAAAACTGTTGCGTTCCAATGTCGGAGACAAATATGTTTTGGAAGTGATGCGTGAAAACGGAATCAATTTCGGCGGAGAGCAAAGCGGGCATATTATTATGCATGATTACGCAAAAACAGGCGACGGATTAATGAGTGCACTTCAAATTTTGGCATTATTGATTACTTCAGGGCAAAAAGCGAGCAAAGTACTTCGTCCGTTTAAACTCTATCCGCAAAAATTAGTCAACATTAAAGTAAAAGTGAAAAAGCCACTGGATAAAATCAAGGGACTTGATGAAGAACTTGCCGCAGTGGAAGCTAAGCATATACGACATCTTATCCGTTACTCAGGGACTGAAAATAAGCTCCGTATTCTAATGGAAGGCAAAGATGCCAAAGTAATGGAAAAAGAGATAGAGAGAATGGTGGAGTTTTTTGAAAAGGCATTGAATGCCTAAGGCTTTTCTTCTTTTGGTATCAGTGGCTTTTGGAATTTTTGTTGCCGACCAATTGCTGAAGACTCTTTTCGTTGAGGGCTTTCGCTATTATACGCAATGCATCGATTTGATTTTGGTCTTTAACAAAGGGGTCGCATTTTCGATGTTTGCCTTTTTGGCAGAGTCGTTAAAATGGATACAGCTTGCTCTTTTAGCCGGTGTTGTGGGCTATACCCTTTGGCTAAAACAAAAATGTTACCTTATTCCGGTGGGGATAATGGTGGGGGCCGGTTTATCCAATGTTGCGGATCGTTTTATCTACGGTGGAGTGGTTGATTATGTTTATTGGCACTGCGGATTTAATTTTGCTGTCTTTAATATGGCGGATGTAATGATCGATATTGCCGTGGTGTGGTTGCTGATTTTAAATTTTAAACCAAAGATGTGTAAGAGTTAAGTCATATTTAACTTCTTATTCATTATACTTTCGACCTTAATTGTTACATGGTCTCATAGCTCAGTTGGTAGAGCACTACCTCGACAAGGTAGTGGTCACAGGTTCGAATCCTGTTGCGACCACCATTTCTTCATAAACTTCTCCCTAAAAACTTTTTTTATGTTTAACTATCATTATTTGTAAGAATAAAGTATTTACCGGTTCAAGAAAACTTTTAACGTAAAATCGGGCTTAGTGGCACATGCGAGAGCGGTGGATAAAGAGAGAACTTCTAAAAATAAAAATAATTATTTAAATTTTTTATTGCTACCGTACTTTTTTTAGTATGATAGTGGAGAAATTTGTTTAAAGCGGAACAGTGGACATGAGAGCGGAATTATCTAAACACCAACGGATTGAAACCCCTCAGGGGCGAACATTGGGCGAATGTATATGTGATGAGATTGCCAGTATTACTATGGTTAATGGAGAGTTTAAAACCACTTTACACATCAAAGACAAGCCCAAACGACTCAATCGCAATGCTGCACTTCAATATTACACGCAAAAACTCCGCCATATCTGGGAGACAATAGGGTACTCGTCTTGCAGCAATCAACTATCTTTGAAAGAATAATTTAATGGCAAAAATAAAACGATACGGACTTACGACATGGGGAGGACGTTTTTATGAAGAGTTGGAGTCTCTGTTTGAATCTGATCCAAGGCTGACACGCGGAAAAACATACTTCAATAAAGGATGGGTTAAGTCACTGGCAATCGAAGGCTCTGAAGTAAGTGCAGGGGTTAAAGGATCGTATCGAAGCACCTATCATGTACAGCTGGACTTTAAACCCTTTAGTCCTGACATCAAAAATCAATTAGAAACCAAAGTCATTTCAGACTCTTTTTTACAATCAGCGCTTCTTAACGGTACTTTACCGGAGGAATTCATGGAGTGGTGTGACACGGAAGGGATCAAACTTTTTATTAAAGGCTCTCCTGATTTAAGTGATCCCCAGCATAAAATTCTCAATAATTTTGACACTCAATGCGACTGTGAAGATTTAGCGGTCCCTTGTAAGCATACGTTTGCGGCACTTTTGGCTTTGAATGCGGAGATTGACAGTAATCCTTTGTTGTTGTTTTCCCTGCGAGGATTAGACCTTTCACGTACGATTGATGCATTTAATGAGGAAGATAATTCCTACCCGATTGCACTTAAGCCATGGGAAGAGGTCGTCTGTGATAAACCGCTGGAGATACTGCACCATGAAAATGCACTTAACCTAATCGATTCACTTCTGACACCCCATCCGTCTTTCGCACCCATTGATTACAAAGAGGTGATGAGAGAGTTTTACAAAGCTCACACAAAAGCCTTGCCACAAATCATCTCACCCATCTTTGATGAGAACATAGAAATTATCGAACGCCTCTTTAAAGATGCCGAGTGTGAATGCAATATGGATGAGTTTTGGCATAAGGGATATGTGAGTATCAAACATCCGCTCTTTCGCCAAGAAGAGAAGACATCATTACTCTTTGCCCCATACGCGATCAAATACCAAAAAGGGGGATGTACGGTATCTCTGCTTAGTTTCGTCACACTCTTTCTCTCGTTTCGCAGTGAAGAGGGGAAGGCATCGTACCGTTATTATCACGCCCTGAGCCGTACGTTGTATTTGCTGCTTCATGCCAATGCATTTATCCCTACCGTACTCAAAGATGCCCATAAACCGCGTTTCTTTATCGGATGGATGCCATTGCTGACACCCTCGTCCGTGACAAAGCAGCTTGAGATGCTCACGTGCCACGCAACCCCATTTGTCCGGTTTGCTAAAAAAGATCCTTTTTTTGACCCAAAGAGCGGGACGCTCCTCTTTTTAGCCAAAGCAATGGGCGATTACGTCAATGAGATGAACTTTATGCACAAACGGCGCTTTATGAATCCTCCTGCAATCAGTGAGAGTTTTTTCAGAGGGAGTGCCTTTGTCCAAAAGGAGGGGGGTAAAAATAGTATTCACCGTGCTGTCTCTAATTATTTTTCCATCTTTTCTCTCCCTTTGAGCCGCTATACCCTTACTCTGACTCTGGAACGGGGAGATGAGGAAGAGAACTATGCGTTGTCGATGAGTGTTTATGATCATGAAACCCACAAAGATCAGCTCTTGTGTGATGCTCTTTATGAAGAAAATTCGGCAGGGCTTTTAAAACTTCTCTCTCCCATACGCAGTTTTTTAGATGAGATTGAATTTCTAAGCACCCAAAAAAGGATTGAACTTCAGGGAAAACAATTTGAGCAGTTCATTATGGAAAGTTCTCCATTGCTCGCCTCTTTTGGTGTCAAGATCGTGTTGCCGCGTGAGTTGCAGCACCTTATTAAACCAAGGCTTGCAAGGAGAATACGGTCCAAAAAAACACCTACGAGCTTTTTGACCCTCGATAAAGTGCTCGAATACGACTGGACGATTGCCATCGGTGATACCCATATCTCTCTAGAGGAATTCCAAGAGCTGGTGAATCAGCAAAGTGAGCTGGTGCTGTTTCGTGATTCTTATATCAGCATATCCCCTGAAGAACTCAAAGCACTCTTCGCGCAAGCCAAAAAAACACCCAAGCTGACTCGATTTGACATGTTAAGAGAACGCTTTGCGGGAAGCGCTTTGTTGGATGAGGAGCTGGAAACTTTTTTTGCAAATCTCTTTCACACGTCTGAATTAACGATCTCGCAGAATCTACAAGCGACGTTGCGCCCTTATCAGACACGTGGTGTGCAATGGTGTGTTTCGAACCTCTTAAGCGGTTTTGGAGTGGTTCTAGCGGATGATATGGGATTAGGAAAGACGATTCAAACGATTGCAACCTTGCTGCATTTGTATGAACACAATCATATCAAGGGCAAAACCCTCATCGTCGTCCCCACGTCACTGTTGCCCAACTGGGAAAACGAACTCTCCAAATTTGCTCCCTCTTTTAGCGTATCGCTTTATTACGGGGCAGGGCGTATCTTGGGTGATACGACGATTATTGTCACGACGTATGATATTTTCAGACGGGATGAAAAAGTCTTTGCATCCCATAAAATCGAAGCGTTGGTCATTGATGAAGCGCAACGGATTAAAAACCCGACAACGCAAGCCGCCATCGCCTTGAAATCGTTTAACACTAAATACCGTATCGCTCTCAGCGGTACACCGGTCGAAAATTCCCTTACGGAACTGTGGAGTATCTATGACTTCGCTCTTCCTGGGTATTTGGGGGAACTCAGTGCCTTCGTTACCGCCTATGTGCGTCCCATCGAGATGGATCAAAGCCAAGACGCAGCCGATAATCTCAAACGCATCACCGCACCGTTTATGCTTCGTCGCCTAAAAACGGACAAAAGTATCATCGATGATCTTCCTGATAAGATCGTAATCGATGAGTATGCGACACTGGTTCCTGAACAAGCAGCACTTTATCAAAGTGTCGTTGATGGTGCCATGAAAAATCTCGAAGCACAAGATGAACCGCAAAGCCGTTCCGGACTCATTTTTAAACTCATTACGGAGCTTAAACAAATCTGTAATCATCCCCGAAATTACGATAAAACCTCTCCTTATGATGCAGCGCTGAGCGGAAAAAGCGAGTTGCTTCTGACCTTGCTGGAGCCTATGATTGCCAAGGGAGAAAAAGTTCTTATCTTTACGCAATACGTAGAAATGCTGAACATCTTAGCGCAGATTATTGAAGAGAAATTCTTTGTGGAACCCTTGACTTTCGATGGGTCGCTTAGCAGTAAACAACGCGAAGAGATCGTTTCATCTTTTCAAAACGACTCCGAAAAACAAGTTCTGATTCTCTCCCTCAAAGCAGGAGGGGTAGGGCTTAATCTCACGTCAGCCGCCAACGTCATCCACTATGATCTGTGGTTCAATCCCGCTGTGGAAAATCAAGCTACCGACAGGGCGTTTCGTATCGGACAAAAGAATAATGTTTTTGTCTATCGCTTCATTACCAAAAACAGCTTTGAGGAGAAGATCGATAAAATGATCAAGGCAAAAACCGCTATGGGTGAGATGAGCGTAAGCGTAGGTGAAAAAGGTCTGGCTTCGATGGAGAATGAGGAGATCAAAGCGTTGTTTGTGCGGGGATGATGCGTACAGCATTTATGCCGGAAGCTTTAGGGGATTGCAAAGGACGCTCGTGTCCTTGCCGCTAAAATGGGCTTTGCTCATTTTAGTGCGTAACATCAGATGATAAATAAGGAACAGTAAAAATGGCAGATAAATTTTACGTAGTTAAGCAGGGAAGAAATCCGGGAATATACACGACATGGGCGGAGTGTTTGCGGCAGGTCGATAAATTTGCCGGAGCTGTCTATAAAAGCTATACGAGCAGAGAAGAAGCCGAAGAGGCTTTTGGATCAAACGCTTTAACAACAAGAGCCGCAAAAACAGCACCAAAGAAAAAAACGAGCAATGCGTCCAAGAGTGATGCTCCATCAGTCTCAACGGACGGCATCCGTTTGCGTATCTATTGTGACGGGGCATGTTCGGGTAATCCCGGAAAAGCAGGAAGCGGGCTGGCTATCTATGAAGATGAAAAGAAACCGGTTCTCATGTACGGTGGGGCAGATGTCATCGGAACCAATAACACCGCAGAACTAAAAGCTTTGCTAAAAGCGCTCGAACTTGCGGTTGATGCCCAGCATGAGAAGGTGGCGATTTTATCGGATTCCAAATACAGCATCGAGTGTGTGGTGAATTGGGCATACGGATGGAAAGCAAAGGGATGGACCAAGCAAGGGGGAGAGATTAAAAATCTTGACCTGATCAAAACCGCGCATGCCCTTTATGACGGCATTAAAGAGAAAGTGATTATTTCACATGTTCGAGGACATGCCGGAGTTGAGGGGAATGAACTTGCGGATAGAATGGCCGTCATTGCGGCATCAAAGGGAAATAATGTTTTTCTGGAATATACCTATGAGAGTGTTGATCATGTCATTGCCCTTCAAGCGGGATGATGGGATTTGATTGAAGGTAAGAAGTAAGAAAAATTCTTCTCTTCGCTACTGAAGAGAAGAATGTCGTTTAAGAAGTTTTACAAATGAAAAAAAATACTAGATACCCTGCTCTTGATATCCAATAAATATATACTATAACTGTTTAGTAAACAAGCGGTAAATAGACTTGCTCATTCACGGAGATGTCATCGCTGAAGCCGATCCCTACTTCTCGCGTATTCCACCCATTTGTACCCTTCATCCAAAACAAAAATAGCGATCAGGGCTATACCGACGTAGCCGAGTATTTCTCCGCTCGGAGGGATGACATGAAACCACTCTGGCAAAAGATAGAGGGCAATGATTTGTAGAAAGATTCCGAGTGATATCCCGACCCAGAGCCAAGGGTTGATAGTGAGGCTGCGACTAATGTTTTTCAAAAAAGGCTCAGACTCTTTTTGGGCTAAGATGGCGGTGATCCATTGGGCGGCAACAACGGTGGTAAAAGTAGCGCTAAGGATAGATTCATACGGGTAGTTATGGGTGTGAAGCGTGATAAAAAGCACCATGGTGACGCTGGCGGTTACGAGTGCAAACCATCCAAGCCGAAACAACATAGCTGTATCAAAAAACTGTTTTCCCACAGGTCTGAGGGGACGCTTCATCACATCTTCCTCCTCTGCGCACATTGCAAAGGTCTTATCGCACATTCCATCGGTGACGATATTGATCCAGAGTATTTGGGTCGGGTGAAGAGGGAGAGGCAATGCCATCAAAATAGCCATACTGATGAGGATGATCTCTCCTAAAGAGGTGGAGAGGAGATAAAAAAGGACTTTGCGGAGATTATCACTGATGACACGCCCTTGGCGGATCGCATCGACGATGACTCCCAGATTGTTATCGACGAGTACCATTTTGGATGAGGCTTTCGCCGCTTCGCTCCCGTTACCCATAGCAATCCCCAAATCGGCCGCTTTGAGGGCGGGGACATCGTTTACTCCATCTCCCGTGACGGCGACGATATCGCCTTGTTTTTGGAGAAGTTGGACGATCCGGTATTTGTGCTCCGGCATGGCACGAGCTATCACCCCCGTATGTTCCAAACGCTTCGTTAAATCCTCATCGCTGAAGGTGTCGATTTCCGTTCCGGTGAGAATCTTTTGTCCGGTATGGTTCAACCCCACTTCAGAGGCGATCACTTCGGCGGTGATGGGGTTGTCTCCCGTGATCATGATGAGGCGGATTCCGGCACGTTTGGCTAATGTTATCGCCTTAGCGGCTTCGGCTTTGGGACGGTCGGCGAATGCGATGAGCCCAACGATACGTGTCGGCGCATGAACGGGATCTTCCCAATGATGATCGCTCACACCGAAGGCTAACACGCGTAATCCTTTGGATGCCATATTATCGTGGGAATCTTTGAGTTGTTGGAGCTCGGCAGGGGTATTTTGGGCGAGGGGGAGGAGGGCTTCGTAGGCTCCTTTGAGATAGAGTTTTTCTCGTGAGTCGATACGGTTGATCGTCCCCATCATTCTCGTGATGGGATCAAAGGGATGATAATAGAGTCTTTCAAATTGGACACGAAGGGTGAGGTAGTTCTCTCCCAGCCATTGGGCTAAGGCAACATCGATACCGTCCCCTTTTTCATCGTATGAATCGTTGCAGAGTGCCGCACAGCGTAAAAGCTCTTCTTCGTCAAGCATCATGGTCTCTTTGACGGAGAGAATCCCCTCGGTAATGGTTCCGGTTTTATCGGTGGCGATAACGGTGGCACTTCCGAGCGATTCGACGGAGGGGAGATGACGTACTAGAATTTTGTGCTGGCTGAGACGATATGCACCGATCGCTAAAATGAGGGTAATAACGATCGGAAGCCCCTCAGG
>JAGXHZ010000036.1 GCA_024635855.1 Sulfuricurvum sp. | reverse complement strand
CAGCGGTATTCATTCCGATACCGGCTGCTGAAGTGAGTTGATTTGAGGTTGTGGTGTCCCAGTAACTGTTCAGTACCGTTCCGGTTCCCGTATTGCTTCCGACTAATCCGCCTACGGTGGTTGTCCCGCTCACGTTTCCTACCGAATAGCTGTTACTCACGGCTCCCGTATTGCTCCCCAGTAATCCCCCCAGCGTTGTCGTTCCATTGACGTTTCCTGTCGCATAGGTATCGTGGATGATTCCGGTATTGCTTCCCATTAGTCCACCCATAGTCGTTGTACCGATGAGATTTCCTGTCGCATAGCTGTTATCTACGTTACCCGTATTGCTTCCCAATAAGCCACCGATAGTTGCATCGCTCCCCGTTACGTTTCCTGTGGCATAAGTGTTATGGATTGTATTGGTATTGCTCCCTATCAGCCCTCCCAAGGTGGTACTCCCGCTTACGCTCCCCGTAGCATAGCTATCACTAATAACCCCCGTATTACTTCCCAACAACCCGCCTAGCGTAGCCGTTCCGATGACGTTGACAGAAGCATGAGAGTTGCTAACCGCTCCCGTATTGCTTCCGACTAATCCTCCGACGGGACTCGTCCCTGTGACATTTCCGCTAACGTAGCTGTTGATAATCGTCCCTGCATTATTTCCCACTAATCCGCCAATATGTGCCGTACCGCTGATATTGGCATTCACCACTCCGACATCACGAATGATCGCTGCTGCATCAGTAATTCCAAAAAGACCTCGATAGGTTGTTACGGAATTGATAGTCAGGTCGCTAATCGTGTGACCAAGCCCATCGAATGTACCGCCGAATACGAGTGTAGGAGACCCGATTGGAGTGAACCCTGCATTGACATTCCATCCGCTTGTTCCGATAGCATCGATATTACCGCCGAGGGCGTAATTTCCACTCAATGCACCGTTAATCCCTTGTAAATCAATAGTGCTCATACTTCCCGCAACCCCTAAGTCGGTAATAACGGTGTAAATCTTAGTAACCCCATCCGAACCTTGTTTGGTGCTAAAGTTAAGTCCGGCAGAGAGATTTACCGGAGCATTCACAGTATAATCACTTGTATTTCCAACAGCTATCGCGGCTTGACCGTATTCAAGAGCCAATTTTCCGGAGGTTCCCGTTGCACTAATCGATTTATTAATATTAATATTGCGATCCGCGTTGAGCGTGAGGGTATTATTAGCGATCCAACTCACGGCATCATTGATGTTGATGTCTCCATTTGTCCCTGTCATACCATCAATCGATTGAATAGTAATGCTATTACTGTTGAGCAAAGTACCCAGTAATGTGCCTGTGATATCACCTCCGCTTGAGGCAACCGTAAAATCGACCGGATCAATCAGCCAAGTCCCGTTGGTTCCGAATGCCGATGCCGTCGTAATGCGAGCGTCATTGGCTATCGTGACATGCGCACCGCTCGTTTCGATACTACCGCCATTTCCCCCATCGAGTGCGGAAGCATCAAGCACCCCCCCGACAGTGACAATCCCCTTTTCCATCCCGCCCAGTAAAATAATCGTCCCATTACGGTTTTCAACGCTTCGTGCTTCGATGACTCCCGTATTATTGACTACACTGGCACGGAGTGACTCTTTTGCCCCAGCACTCATAATGACCAGCCCCCCATCGGCTCGAATCAGCCCCCCATTCTCACTCAAACTATCCAATAAACTGTGTTCAACCTCCATTCCGATAAGGCTATTTCCATCAAAGGTTAATCTTACAGTACTCCCTGAACCCAATACGACACTTCCCAAATGAGCAATGATAATCCCCTCATTCGAAACATGATTTCCCATCAGTGCGACATACCCTCCATCAGCGGCAGTGATAGTTCCTTGGTTGATAATAGTGTTTGGATTGTTTCCGCTAAAGTATCGTATCGAATCATTTAACGTGTTGTCGTTCATCTCTAATGTCGATGCTACCAATGCACCGACATTTACATGTGCCGAGCGTCCGAATAAAATTCCATTGGGATTTATGAGATATACCTGTCCATTGGCATTGAGATGACCGAGGATTTGTGTTCCATCGGTGCTGTAGATTCGATTGATCGCGATTGCGCTAGAGGAGGGTTGGATAAAATTCACCGTCTCATTGGGTGCGATATTAAAATTATCCCATGTCAGTGAGAGAATTTGACTCGATTGGTTAATCGTGGTGGTTGTGTTTGACTGAGAAACACTGCCGACTCCCGATATCACTTCACCGCCGGAAGGTGCGGCATAGAGATTGATTGCAGATAAATAAAGGGTAACGATCATAAACGTTGATGTATGTTGCATGGTTTAAACCTTTTACCGACAAGCAAGGTTAGTTATTAACACTGGCTGACCCATACACCCACATCAAGCGTTGAGACTGCAGCACCTGTGAATGATCCTGCTACGGGTGGGACAACTTCGGGCAACCGTGCAACGGCCACCGCTATGTGATCACTTCCGACAATTTTTCCGATAGTGGGATCGAATCCCTTCCATCCGGCACCGGGTAAGTAGACTTCTGCCCAGGCGTGGGTTGAGCCGATTTCTGCTGACATGAGCGGTGCATAGAGATACCCGCTTACAAAACGCGAAGCCAATCCCAAAGATTGTACTACCTGCATAAAAAGAAAAGCAAAATCTCGGCAGGAGCCAGTACCTAACGAGAGCGTTTGTTGAGCACTTTGTACTCCCGGTTCTTCTCTTGCCTTATAGGAAAGCGTTTGATAAATATATTCAGCAATTCGCTGCAGCAATGTATAGGTCTGAATTTTCTCAGTGGGCTGCCAAAAATTTGCTATCCATTTATTGATGACGTTGAGCGTCTCTTGTTCGGGTAATATCCTATAGGCGGAGAGTAAAATGTTATCCTCACCTTGATAGCTAAAGGGGTAACGCAAGGCATAATCACTCACTAAAAAATCAAGCGGAGATTCATTGTATTGTTGGATAATTACTTCACTTTCAATGATAAGTTGAGTTGCTGGTAGAATAAAATTGGCGATCGCAACCGAATTTCCTTCAACATCACGATGCCAAAGCAGCGTTGCCTCAGGTGTTATTTTGAGGTTAAACGATTCGATTCGAAGTTCATAGTCTTCTCTGGGGCGTAACAAAAGGTTATGGGCGCCAAGGGTTACGAGGGCAGAATAATTATAGTATGTGCGATGAATAATTTTATAATATTGCATGATTTCCCCTGATAGTTTGATCTATTTTTTCGACACTGATACACTGAGATTGTGGATGCAGTGCAAGTCCGAACTGGTTGAAGACCGCAACGTCTGCAGCATCACGACCATAACCAAGTGCAACGTAGCCACCTCTCATCTCCTCTTGGGTGGCATCAAAAGAGTACCATCTACCACCCACATATACTTCAAACCAAGCGTGTAAGTCCATGGGTTTTAGTTCATAAAGATATCCCACGACCATACGTGAGGGGATACTAAGACTACGGCACATTGCGATTCCTAGATGTGAAAGATCACGACAAACTCCCCATCCTCGTAGATTAACTTCGATCGCTGAAACCAGCAAATTACTATTATTGGGTTCAAAACGGATTGTAGAACGTATCCAATCGACGATAGCTGCAACTTGATCGTAACCAAGTTTTCTTCCTGCTGTAATGGCCGTTGTCATCTGACTAAAATGGTCCGATTGGCAGTAGCGACTGGGTAATAAGTAGCCAAGAACACCGTTGGGAAGATTTTTAATTTTTATAAACTCTGCTCCAGGGTCTTGATCCACATAATCTGCAACCATTACTTCTGCGGCAGTATAAATACCAAATGCTCCTGGAGGCGCAATAAGCCGCTGACAAAAGTTTCCATAGTTATCCGCGTATTCGAAGACGGGGACACTGGGGACAATGCGGTATTCCTCTAGTGCCACCCATTGCTGTGCTCCGCTGCGCGGTCGAAGCATAAGGATAAAAGGGGTCGCAACGGTAATGTCAAAAGTTAAATCACAGCTTGTACGTAGCCACATGGGTTAAATCCTTTGGATGTTTTATAATGTAAATTCATTATCTTCATAGCCTAATTCCTAAAACGTGAACCAATTCTTGCAGCTGTTTTTGTGCATCTTCAAATTCAAACGTATCCACGGATTTTTGTATTTTTTTTATCTCTTCAAAGCCATTCAATTCATCAACAAGTTCAGTGATGGTAGTCGCTGCATCGGAATCTAAATCGGTGAGTTGTGCATTGAATTGTCGAAGTTTAGCTTCCAGTTTGTCTTTATCGACAGATACAAAGGAAATATTTTTAGAGGGAGGAGGTATTATGTCAACTGGTGTACAGTCCGCCGATTGGATTTTCGATAAAAGATTGACAAGGTCAACTTCTAAAGTATAAATGGCTTCATCACGTCCTTCTATTAAATTGTTTTTTAGAATATTTTCGAGTATTTGCGCGTGATCTTCGATTCCTCTGGCACCGATAGTTCCGGCAAGCCCTTTGAGTGTGTGGACTTCGCGTCTTGCCCCTTGCGTATCATCATAAGCAAGCGCTTTTTTAATTCGGATTACTGCATTTGCTTGGGTTTCGCTAAAGCGGTGGATTAACTTATTGAGAAGTTTTGTATTTCCTCCCACACGTACGAGAGCATTGTTGATTTCAAGTTCTGGAATATCAAGTAGTGTTTGGGTATTATCAAGTGATTGTACCATGGTGACTGGCGGGTTTGCGGGTTTTATCCAACGTGCCGTGGTGAGAAACAGCTGTGTTACATCGATCGGTTTTGGGATGTGGTCATTCATTCCCCATTCGATACATTTCTCTTTATCTCCCGCCATCGCATTGGCAGTCATAGCGAGAATGGGAAGATCTTTATAGCGGGAGTCTTGACGAATCTGATGGGTAGCCTCAAACCCGTCCATAACCGGCATCTGACAATCCATCAATACACCGTCATAGTTGGTGTGTTTAACTTTTTCCACCGCTTGGGCCCCATTGGTGGCAACATCTACCTTTATTCCGGCAGTTTGAAGCAACTCCAATGCCAGTTCCATATTTACTTCATTATCTTCTACTAACAACAAATGCGCTCCCTGAAGGGATCGGATAGACTCCTGTGCATTAATTTCTTTTACATGTTTGTGAGTTCGTTGGAACGCTTCTTTGCCAAGGGCATTAAGTATTGCATCGAGGAGCGTAGAGGGGCTAACGGGTTTGACAAGCAGACCGTCGATATGGGTACCATTTGCTTGTTGAAGCAGATCGTCTCGACTAAATGCTGTGACCATTATAAACGCGGGTGTTTGGGAGAGATTGGCGTTACCGCGTATTTGCTGAATGGTCTGAATACCGTTCATATCTGGCATCATCCAATCCATTAATACTAACCCATACGGTTTACCTTGAAGTTGTGCATGTTCAAGCTCTTTGATTGCTTCTTTCCCGCTGCTAACGGCAGTAGGCTCAAATTTGAGAGATTTGAGAATATTTTGCACGATTTCTCTTGCATTGGCATTATCATCAACCGTCAATATACGTAACCCTTCGACGTCTTTGGCATTGAGGAAAAGGGCACGTTGTTCTTGCTGTAAGCCAAACTTAGCTGTGAAGTGAAACGTGCTTCCTTTGCCTTGAACACTCTCTACGGTAATTTCCCCTTCCATTATTTCGATCAGACGTTTGCTGATTGTTAGACCAAGCCCAGTTCCTCCGTATTTTCTGGTAGTAGAGGCATCTGCTTGGGTAAAAGCTTTAAAAAGGTTATTACGCTGTTCATCGTTTAGACCTATCCCCGTATCGGTGACATCAAAACGTATTCGTATATCATCTTTTTCATAGGAAACTTTATGTACACCGATGGTGATTTCCCCTTTTGAAGTAAACTTGATTGCATTATTAACCAGATTTATCAGCACTTGCCCCAATCGAAACGGATCCCCGATGAGTGCGGTAGGGAGATCAGTATCTAGGTCAAATAGAACTTCCAACCCTTTTTCCTGCGCTTTGACGACAGCGAGATCGGCTAGGGTATCCATGACATCTTCGAGATAAAAATCGATGTGTTCAAACTCTATCTTTCCTGCTTCTATTTTTGAAAAATCGAGAATGTCATTGATGATACCGAGGAGATTTTTGGCAGAAGAATCTACTTTTAGGATGTAGTTGCGCTGTTTTGGAGTGAGATCGGTTTGGAGTGCCAGATGGGACATGCCGATAATTGCATTCATGGGGGTGCGGATTTCGTGGCTCATGTTCGCAAGAAAGTTACCTTTGGCTTTTGTCGCTTCTTCGGCTACCATTTTGGCAAGTTCGAGTTCATCGCGCTGTTTTAGAAGAGACTCTTGTTGTGTTAGCAACTCTTCGGTTTGTTCTTCTAGTTGAGCGGCTTGGTCGCCTAGTTGTTCATTAATGATTTCGAGTTGATCGCGACGTGTTTGCAGCTGATGTTCGGAAGCTGCTAATTCTAACGCTTGTGCTTGGGTTTCATCAAGCAAGGTACGTACAGCCACATTGCCGATGAGGATCTGAAACTTTTCGGCTATGACGCTTAGCATCGTTTCGTAAAATTTTATTTGAAGATCATCAAAGGGCTTAAGAGAACCGATTTCCAACACCGCCAATACGTGATTACGATCCATAATGGACGATATTAACATAGAGCGTACCGGTAATTTTCCCAAACCCGTTGTCACTACAAAAGGTTTTTCTTCGTCGAGTGATACAAAAATAGTTCCTCTCTCTTGCATCGCCTGCGCTACCAATCCCTGACCACGGGTAAAAGTGTGGGGGTGTGTATCATCGTACCCATATCCGCCGATACGCGCTAGAGTTGATTGTGCTTCATCTGCTTTATAGAGTGCACAATAGACAAGTCCCATGATGGATGAAAGCTGAGCAGACAAAGCATCGGCAAACTCTTCAAAAGATTGGGAGGCTTGGACGCTTAGGGTAATCTCTGAGATTTTCTCCTTTATCCAGTACTCCCGCTCTAAAGCTTGAGCCCCTTTTTGTAAAATTAATACCGAATTTGACATCTTTCCGATTTCATTATCATAATGGGTAAAGGGTATCGATACATCAAGGCGACCTTCCGCTAAATCTTCTATTTTTTTGCCCAATTGGCTCAAAGGGCGACGGATAGATGAGGCAACTAAAAAGCCGATTATGATACTCAGTGATACTCCTAGTGTTAAAAGCCAAATCAAAATATACTCGGTATTTTCTGCTATATTGGCGCTTTCATCCATCGAAATTTTGGCATCTTGCAGTTTGATTTTTACAATATCAGCCAAGACCGCATCCGCAGTCACTCGAATACGTGAAAAATCCGAATCAAGTAAAAACTCAATCCCTTTACGATTAGTGACAGGATCATTTTTATCCAGTAAATTGATCGTATGTGCTACATTCAGTGAATAAAGGGTAAAAATTTGATCAAATTCAGCCAATTTATTTTTTGCCTCATTGCTAATAAGTGTAGCGCGGCTTTGTACGATTTCATCTCTTATTTTTGCTTCAAGTGCAATCAGTGAATTTTTAGCGGATACACGCTGCGCAAGATTCGACATCATTGCCATTTGACGGAGATTCCTCCCTATACTCACTAAATCTACTTCGGCTTTTTGGATATGGAATAGACCCAATAGATGCATCTCGTAGTTTTGCTTTTGAGTATCGCTAAGTGTCCGTAAGGCAACAATGCTTTGCACTCCGATGATGATAGCTATAAGAACACCTATGCCAATTCCCAGCAGTAGCTTCGTGCTTAATTGCAGTCTTTCCATAGTATTGATTATTGCATTCATCTCATTTTCCTTGACAATTTAGTTTGTTTTGCGAAAGATAAAATTGTTGTGTCTTGAGCTGTATTTCCGCTTCACTGTCCATAAAATGTGTTGCTATGGATTGGAACTCCTCTTGTATCTCCAAGAAAGCATCTACGATGTCAGGATCAAAATGGCTCCCTTTACCCTCGATAATAATTTTTACTGCCATCTCATGTGACATCGGTTTTTTATAGACACGGTAACTGATAAGGGCATCGTAAACATCTGCAAGCGCCATGAGTCGCGCTGATATAGGAATGTCATTACCCGAGATTCCTGTTGGATAACCGCTTCCATCGTATTTTTCTTGATGATAGTAGGCAATTTCCTTGGCGATACAGAGAAACTTTACCTCCATACCGAGCTGTTTTTCCGAGTGTTCGATGGCATCTCTTCCCAGCGTGGTATGGGTTTTCATGATTTCAAACTCTTCAGGAATCAATTTACCCGGCTTTAGGAGGATCATGTCTGGAATTCCTACTTTGCCAATATCATGCAATGGAGCTGATTTGAAGAGGATATTAATCATCTCTTTAGAGAGAAAATAGCCGAAACGGTGATGTGTTTTGAGTTTTTCCGCGAGTGCTTTTACGTAATGCTGGGTACGTCTTATATGGTTACCCGTCTCTAAATCACGGGTCTCTGCCAATGACGCCATCGCCAAAATGGTTACATCCTGAATGGCGGATATTTCAAGAGTACGCTTTGTGATCTCCGTTTCAAGATAGAGGTTTTGATCGTGCAGGAAATCTGCAACGGCTTTGACTTGGAGCTGTGTTTTTACGCGAGCGAGAAGAATAGCCGGTGAGATTGGTTTGGTGATGTAATCGACGGCACCCAGTTCCAGCCCTTTTTTTTCATCTTCGGGGGCACTCATAGCGGTGAGAAAGATAACAGGGATGTCACGTGTTTTGGGATTGGATTTTAATTCACAAATGACGTCATATCCCGATAGCCCTCCCATCATAATATCGAGTAAAATTAAGTCGGGATGAGTATCGCCTTGGAGATATTTAAGGGCTTTTTCGCCGTTATTTGCTACCTTGACTTTATAGATATTATTGAGCAAAGCGCTCATAAGTATCAGGTTGTCTAAGGTGTCATCGACGATTAAAATAGTGGGGATTTCCATTGGTATGATTTCCTTTACAAAAACATAATAATATATAATAAATTATTAAATGTTAGAATTTGGTATGTATTTTAGTATATTAAACTTAGTTAATTCTTGGTTTTATTAGTTTTGTTAAAATGTAATAATTAACACTAAATATCTAGTTTAATTAATAATAGTTAATATTTTTAAGTTTCAAATTTATTTTAAGTGTTAGAATTTGTTTAAAGTGGAACCTAAAGGAGAAAGTATGAAGCATACTGAAATAGAAAATGTACAGTTTCGTGTAGGTAAATGGCTCCCATCCGATCAGCTGTTGCTTGAAAAATGGTTGGAAGAACTAGTTGAAGAGGTCACGCATAATGCAAAACCTTTGCATCCGGTTATTGAAGCGTTCAAAGAACTCATTGAAGACGATGCTGAAATTTTTATGCTCTTTAATCAGATGTTTGAGCAAGTTCCGGCTAAGTATAAAATGAGCCCAGAGGGGAGAGCGCAAGTGCGAGATTACCATCATATGCTGCAGATGATAAATGCCATTATGACGAAAGCACCTGCGTTTAATTCGAGCGGATTGGTGGGGTTGCCTATCAATGCTATTTTGGATTGGTCGATGGGAACAACGGGAGGATTTGCTGCATTTTTGAATAAAAAAGTGAATATTCAGCTCAAAAGAGTTCTAAATGAATGGGGAATTTTTTTAAAATCAAAAAAATCTTGTGACGTTTTAACCGATAAAGGGTGGTTTAGCGAAGAAGCGCTCAAAGCATTGGCGGCTATGGATCCTTATATAAAAGAGTCTTTAGATGATCCAAGACAAAATTTTACTGATAATTTTAAATGTGATCCTGATGCACCTTATTGGGGATTTAAATCTTGGGATGATTTTTTCACGAGGGAATTTAATGAGGGTAAGCGTCCTGTAGCCTCACCTGAGGATGACAGCGTGATTGTAAATGCCTGTGAAGCTGCCCCCTATAGAGTTGCAACACATGTAGACAGACGTGCCAAATTTTGGATTAAAGCACAACCGTATTCGCTGGAGCACATGCTTGCCAACGATGAGCTGATTGAGAAGTTCGTAGGCGGAACGGTATATCAAGCATTTTTGAGTGCAAAGAGCTACCACCGCTGGCATGCACCTGTAAACGGCACGATCGTAAAGGCGTATGTGCAAGATGGCACTTACTATTCGGAGACGTTAGCCCAAGCTTATGATCCATCAGGCAACAAAGAATCTCAAGGGTATATTACAGAAGTAGCCACAAGAGCACTTATTTTTATTCAAGCGGAGAATGCAGATATAGGACTGATGTGTGTAATGCCTGTGGGAATGGCGGAGGTCTCTTCGTGTGAGATAACCGTTTATGAGGGTCAAAGGGTCAAAAAGGGGGATCAGTTAGGATTGTTTCATTTCGGAGGATCTACCCATTGTCTCTTTTTTGGTCCTCAGGTAAAGCTTGATTTTGATCTTCATGGTCAAACGCCGGGTCTTAACTCAAGAAATATTCCGATTAATGCAAAACTTGCTACGGTTAAAGCAATATAAATAACTTGTTAACTATTTTAGTGCTATAATATTAATAATTAATTGGTGCATCTCATAGAAACTGCTTTTACAGTAGCCTAAATTTGCCTGATTGATTTTAGCCGCTTGTTTACTCCCTTATTTGCGACACTTCACCTTTTTTATAAACTTCTTTTTTTGTTTGAAAATTTAGTGTTAATTAAAAATAAATTCTTTATTTATAAACTTATAATAATCTTTAATAATAAAATAAATTAATTAAATATTCTAATTAACATTTATTGTGATACAATGTTTATAAATAATTAGGCATATTAGATCGCACCTGAAGGAAAAGCGTTCGATTACTGTAGTAAGCCCTATATAAATGATGTTATGAAAGCATTAATTAAAACGGGTATAAACGATATTATGAAATAGAATGAGTAGCACTCCGGATAAAAAATAGACAATAAAAAGGAACTATTATGAACTTGTTTAAAAAAGATGAAAAATTTCAAACGGTAAAAAATCATAACGATGTCCCTACATCAAAAGCATATACTGAAGCAAAACCACATAAAGATTTACTGAACACTTCAAAATCAAAGAGCGAACTACAATCAAAAAATGCGCAAGCGACACAAGGAGTTAAGCAATGAATTCTGTTAAACGCAGTGCTGCTATTAATACGGCAATCGCAGCAGCTGTTTTACTTGTGACAGCTGTGCCATTGTTTGCATCCGATGCTGATGATCGCATCGAATCATCATTCAAAAAAAGTTATGTGTACAAAACGTATCTAAAAGATGAACATATCCAGATTAGCTCAAAAGATGGAGCCGTGACATTGTCTGGAGAGGTTTTGGATGAATCTCACATCCCTATGGCGCAAGATACCGTTGAAGCATTACCTGGGGTCAAAAGCATCAACAATATTATTATCGTCAAAAATGATAAGTCCGATACATGGGTCAAAATGAAAGTGCAATCAGCACTGGTATTTCACAGTAATGTAAATGCAAGCAAAACAGACGTAAATGTAAAAAATGGAGTTGTGACGCTCAAGGGTAAAGCCATCAGCCAAGTTCAAAAAGAGCTTACGACGGAATATGCAAAAGATGTAGAAGGGGTTAAAGAAGTGAAAAATGAAATGACATTAGTAAAAGCTGATGATACCTTCGGTGAAAAAATCGACGATGCTTCGATTACGGCTCAAGTAAAAATGACGTTGATGATGCACAAATCAACCGGAGTAATCCGAACCAGCGTAACAACCAATAATGGAATTGTAACGCTTAGCGGTAAAGCCAAAAATGAAGCCGAACGGGATTTGGTTACAAAATTAACCGAAGATGTTGAAGGCGTTAACAATGTTGTCAATAAAATGACCATTGAATAATAATCAAAAAGGGTCAAATATGCTGTGGACAATTGCGATAATTATCTTGGTTCTAGCAATTATACCATTGGTGGATATATTCACCTCTCGCTAGTGATTGCTATTATCGTCGTTCTCATCCGATTGATTCAGGGACGACGCATGCTTTAAAGAGCAAAAAAAGGAAAATACCATGAATGATCGAAAACTTTATCAACAAAAAAAAGAGGCACAACTCAATGAGTGGCAAGCGGATATTGACAAGATAAAAGCCAAAACATCTATGGCGAGTGCTGATGTTCAAATCGAAATGAACAAACAAATTGATGTTCTTGAAAAGAAAATCGATGAGGGAAAAGCAAAACTTTCTGATTTGGCAGATGCAGCTGATGATATGTATGAATCGGCGAAAGAGGGCGTTGAGTCCGCTTGGGATTCGTTAAAAACTACCCTTAGTAGCGCTGCTTCAAAATTCAAACATTAAATATTTTATACCTAAAGGATAAAGAATGAAAAAAATAGTTTTAGCAACGTTACTTGCTGGTGGATTAATGGCATCTGAGAATGTAGGTTTTATTGGAGGCAGTATCGGAAATGCCGAGTTAAAAACTACGGTTGGAACGGCTGATTTTGAGTCAAAAAACGATGACACCCATTATACGGGTACATTGGGACAATACGTAGGTGACAACGGGAGAATATCGCTTTCGTATACCTATGTAGAACCCGGTAAAAATATCAAAAATAGCGATGGTGCATCTTTGGCATTTGATTTCATTGTCCCTCTTGTTGACAATGTTTTTTCCTTGTATGCAGGACCTGTTGTTGGTTATACCCGTTTTGAAGCAGAAGCCGCAGGGGTTAATTTGGATCTAAGCGGATTGCATTATGGCGGACAAGCGGGTGGAATCGTACGTGTTGTTAATAATATTGAAATCGAAGGCGGTTATCGCTATTTGATTGAAACGGGCAGTGATTCTATTTTAGGGGTAAATGTCGATGCAGATACCCTTCGCATGTGGTATGTCGGAGCTAAATTCCGTTTTTAATGTTTGTTTCCTCCCTTGAAGAGTAAATATATCATTCAAATCGCGTCTCTTAGTAACACGCGACAAAAATAATTTAAGGAATTATCATGTCAATTTTCAAAAAATATTTTAATCCTATTGCCATTATTACTGCATTGGTGATGAATACATTTATCAGCGGGTGTAGTGGCGGTGCCCCTATTGGCTATAAGTCTACAGCTATTACCCATTATTCCATCGGCGATGCAGTAGGCGTTATTGATGAAACAACAAAAAGCATTGCAGTGACAGTACCTTCAGATGCTAACGTCTCAAGGTTAGTTGCAACATTCACAACCGATGGAGCGACGCTAAAAGTTGGCTCAACAGATCAAGTAAGTGGCTCAACAGTCAATAATTTTACAACGCCGGTTGACTATGTTGCAACTGCAGGAAGTGGTGCGACGGCCACGTATGCCGTAACGGTAAGACAAGCTGCAGTGAGTGAAAAAAACTTCATTGCGTATTCACTTGCTGGAGTAGCGGGTATTATCAATGAAGCAGCAAAAACGATTGCGGTAACGGTACCTAATGGAACAGATCTTACAGCTCTAGTAGCTACCTTTTCCACAACAGGGATCAGTGAAAGTGTTGGGTTAACGCTTCAAACGAGTGGCTTAACCACCAACAACTTTACATCACCGGTAGCCTACATTGTAACGGCAGCGGATGGAACAACAGCAACCTATACGGTAACAGTAGCTGTGGCACTAAGCTCTGCTAAAGTTATGAGTAGTTATTCGTTTGCCGGATATACTGGAGCGTTAGGTGTTGTGAACGAAGCGGCAAAAACGATTGCGGTAACGGTACCTAATGGAACGGATCTTACGGCTCTTGTAGCAACCTTTACCTCAACGGGAAACAATGTCAAAGTTGGAACAACCGTTCAGACAAGTACTGCAACCAGCAATAACTTCACATCACCGGTTGCCTACATTGTAACGGCAGCGGATGGAACAACGGCAACCTATACGGTAACTGTAGCCGTAACATTAAGTAGCGCTAAAGTTATGAGTAGTTATTCGTTTGCCGGATATACTGGAGCGTTAGGTGTTGTAAACGAAGTGGCAAAAACGATTACGGTAACGGTACCCTATGAAACTAATGTAACGGCTATTGCTGCAACCTTTACTACAACAGGAAACAGTGTCAAAGTTGGGACAAACGTTCAGACAAGTACCATAACTACTAATGATTTTACATCACCGGTAGCCTACAT
>JAGXHZ010000035.1 GCA_024635855.1 Sulfuricurvum sp. | reverse complement strand
TCGGAGTGAAAGCTAGTTGTTACACCTGTGACATTTTCACCCCATTGCAACGGTGGCGTTTGTGCGAATAAAATACTGATATTTAGTAATAGAACAATTAAAATAGGCATAATTTATTCCTTTAATGTTGAAATTGTAGCACGGATAGTTACTTTTTATCTAAAAATGGAAGGTATACTGTTAAAGTTAGATTTTGACTATATTATAAGGATAAGAATGAAAAAAATTAATTTATTTATCGCCGCCACATTGATGATAACGCAATTAGAAGCAAATGATGGTATTGGCAGTGAAATGAGCCATTTTGTTGGCGGGGCTGTTACGGCGGGTGCAATTACAGTGGTTGTAGATCAGTATTATCCTGAATATAAAGCGAATAGAGGGATGATTGGTTTTTGGGCTAGTAGTGTCGCTATTATTGCAGAATCAGGAGTTGAATTTGCAATCAGAGGGGATGCAAAAGGGCAAACCTTAGATGCACTTTCCCATATAGCAGGTTCAGCACTGGGTGCTTTTATTACCGATAAGTATATTTTGGCACCCGTAATCAACGATTCCCCTGTGGAAGGAAAATACGTTGGTTTGACTTTGCAACACTCTTTTTAAAAAAGCTATTCTGTCTTTTCTTTGACAAAACTTGCACTGTCATTTACTTTTTTCTTACTCCAGTCGGTTGCGGAGCTTGTGTCTTCTTTGACGCCACTCCACGTTGCTGAACAGCCTGAAACAAGGAAAACGACGAGAGAGAGTAAAACTGCATTTTTCATGATGAATCCTTTACACTAACGAATTTTTATATTTGTTAGTGTAACAAAAGAAAAGAAACGAAACGAAAACGAAAATGTTTACACTTTTTTACTGAGAGCTTCGACGTTGTTGCTGTTGCCTAGAACAACGAGGATATCCCCTTTTTCGAGGATATCATCTTTTTCAAATGAGGTGTGCCATTCGCCTTGGTGTTTGTAGGCAATCGGTTTAACGTCGTAATCATTTTCAAAAGTTGGAGAGAGAATCGACGTCCCTACCCAAAATGTCGGAACGGTCATTTTTGCGATTTTCATCGTAATGGAGAGGTCGATCGTTTCATAGTGCATGTTTTTGACGATCTTTTTGACCAGTTTTTTCGCCGATTCCATTTCAGGATAGATGACTTTGGCTGCACCCAATTTGGAGAGGATTTGTCCGTGTACTATCGTGATTGCTTTGGCAACGACGGTTTCGATACCAATCTCTTTGAGTGCCATAACTGTAAGGATACTGGCTTCGAGATGTTCCCCGATACTGACGATGGCGACTTCTGCATCGGCGATGCCAGCTTCACGCAACGCACGAGGGTCGGATGAGTCGAGCACGATCGCATCTTGGACGTATTCGCTGATGTCGCGAATTTTTTCCTCATCGTTGTCAATCGCGATAACGGTTTCTCCTTGTTGAGCCAACCCTTTGGCGACATGAAATCCAAACTTTCCTAAACCGATAACGACGTAAGTCATAGTACAACCTTTCCTTCTGCGTATTTAATACGTGTTTGTATTGCTTTGCCTACGATAACGACGGTGAAAGCAAAAACACCGATCCGTCCCATGAGCATCAAAAAAATGATATTCACTTTGCCTAAATCACTAAAGAGTGCGCTATAGCTCAATACGCCTCCATTGCCGGTTGAGAGCCCTACCGTTCCAAAAGCGGAGCAGGTTTCAAACAAGGTTCGGACAAAATGGAGTTTCTCGCTTTCATTTAAAATAACAGTGGAGAGTAAAACGTAAAAAGATGCGACGAAGATAATCGCATACGCTTTATTGATTTGGTAGGGGACGAGACTACGGTGAAAAATATGAGGATTATTTTGACCGCGTAATGTAAACCATACGCCGATGATCGAGAGGGCTAGTACAGTGGTTTTAATTCCCCCTGCAGTTCCTCCCGGACTTCCCCCGACAATCATAAAAATGGTTCCGAAAAAGAGATCGGAGTCATTGAAAGTGGAAAAGTCCATACTGTTGAATCCGGCAGTACGATAATTGACCGAAGCAAACCATGCCGCAAGAATTTTTTCCCACGCATCCATCGAACCAAACGATTTTGGATTGTTCCACTCCAGTGAGAGGATGATTGCCATACCGCTCAAGATGAGTATTCCAGATGTCCATAAAACCAGTTTTGTATGGGTAGAGATGCGTGTCAGTGATTTTTTACGGTAGTTATAAAGCTCCAGAAGAACCAAATACCCCAATCCGCCGATAATGATCAAGAGCGGTAGTGTAATGTTGATAACCAGATCCCCCCGAAAGCCCATCATGTTGTCACTAAAAAGAGAAAAACCGGCATTGTTAAACGCGGATATAGAGTGAAAAAGCCCAAACCAAAGAGCCTTATCCAGTGGCATGTCCGCCCAAAAGCGCAGGGAGAGAATAATAGCTCCGATAATTTCGATAATGACAATAGTTGCAAAAACGATTTTTAAAAAGCGAAATATTCCACTCATTCCGGGGTAATTAAGAGATTCTTTAAGGATGAGCCGATCACGGTAGGTGAGTTTTTTACGACGCATAACTGCCATGAATGTCACAGCAGTCATGTAGCCTATTCCCCCTATTTGTATCAGAGAGAGGATGATGACATGCCCAAATGAGGTAAAATCAACAGGGGTATCTTTGACAATCAATCCTGTAACACAAACGGCAGAAGTAGCCGTGAAAAGCGCATCAACGAGGGAAAGCTCACCATTATGGGCAAAAGGAAGCATCAGCATAAAAGCACCGACGCCAATGAGAATGATGAAGCTCATAAAAATTATTTTAATATCTTGTGATTGCGTAGGAGATCCTTACAGATGCTTAATAAGCGAAATAATAGAGCAGTTTAGATAAAAAAGATGTTAAAAATATTGAAAGAAAAAAGGAGAAGAAAGCGTTATGGTGACTCCAAGGGGATTTGAACCCCTATGACCAGAATGAAAATCTGAAATCCTAACCATTAGATGATGGAGCCACTGAACAATTGTAAAAAAATGGTGTCCCGTGATGGATTCGAACCATCGACCCCTTCATTAAAAGTGAAATGCTCTACCAGCTGAGCTAACGGGACAAGAACGCACATTATCGCTTACACGATTTGTGGATGGGAATTGTAGCGGTTATTTACTTTTATGTCAATGCATTTAGGGAAAAGATTTAAAAAGTCTTTTTTTCTCTTCAAAAATGTGGCATAAAGAGGCTAATTTTCTTGCTTAAAATAAAATATTCTCATTTATAAATGGCTAAAATGAATCTTAGAAAATCTCTTGAGTCCAAAATGAAAAAAGGGAAAAATGCTTTAGTATAGAATGGGATAAGTACAAATGTTTACATCTCAAAATATAGATGCATTACGGACATTGGTACGAGCAATTCGCAAGAAGACCTATAAAGATATTATTATAATAATGCAATTGGATATAAAATCGACTTATAATATAATTATTAAGTAATAATATTATAAACTCCAGAATAGGTAAACAATCATATAAAGAATTTTCATAATATCATAAGTATTAGAAATATTTTTTTAATACTTTTGACATTATATTCTCATTATTTATTGTTACCATTTTTTTCAAGAAAAAAGTAGATTGTCATATTTCACCTAATTAAGGGGAAGAGAATGTTCGCAACTCAAAATCTAACCGTGCTTTATATTGAAAAAGATCCTGAAATTCGTCACAGAGGCTCATCTTTGATGCGTGACAATGGATTGAAGGTGCTTGAGGCTTCAGACACAACAAGCGGATCTGAATTATTTCGTATGAACGGGATTGATATCAGTATGATTGATTTGGAACTTCCTGATAATGGCGGGTTGAAATTCATCCATTATCTTCGTGAAAAAGATATACTGACTCCGGTCATTATTACGACCGATCATTCGGACAAAGAGACGTTGTTTGAAGCGATTAATCTCGATATTACCCGATTTTTGATAAAACCGTGTAAAGAAAGTTCACTGCTCGAAGCCCTTCAAGTAGCCATCAAAAAAACCGTTAACTGCCACCCGATAGCGTATAGCAAGCTTCATGATGGTTTTAGTTACGATCCAATCAACAAAGCCATCAACAGTCCCGCTGGAACATCATGTCAATTAACCAAAAAAGAGCATCTTTTTTTAGAACTGCTTTTAAAAAATAAGAATAATATCGTCCCCTATGATGTTATAGAAATGCTCGTATGGGAAGGGGGGATGATGACTATGGATGCCCTGCGTACATTGGTTCGAGGTATTCGTAAAAAGACCTATACGGATATTGTTTCCAACCATAATGGTATCGGTTATAGAATTGATCTATAACGTAAAAAACGTTCTAATTCTCATTTATTTTTTTTAATCATTGTTTAAATTCTGAAAAGTTTAAATGATGGAGATCTAACCCTGCTTGATATTTCTTTCAGTAGTCCGCAAATTTTGATAACTACATAGGTATAATTAGCTCAATATACATTTAGATGTTTGATGTTTGTCACTCATCATAGAGGAAAATAATGAAAAAGTTCTTTTTTCTGTTCGTCATTTTTGGTTCGCTTTTATATGCAGCACCGATTCAAAGTGACAAAGAGTTTCAGCAGGCGGTTGAAAAGATTGGTAAAGAAAATAAGCTGGTGTTGATGATTTATACGACCGATGATTGTCCTGAATGTGCATACATGAAGCAAAAAGTATTTCACGATAAAGTTGTTGAGCCGTATTTAAATCGACATTTCGTTGTGATTGAGAAAAATGTCCATACGAGTAAACTTCCTGACGGATACGATTTTTTTGGAATTCCAACGATGTTTTTTATCGACAAAGCGGGGAATAAAAAAGAGACGATTGTCGGAAGCAAACGGGCTCAACCGTTTATGGCGGAACTTCGCCGTATCCGAGGGATCAAATGAGGACTCTTTTATTAGCAGCTGTTTTAGGGGTAACTTTAAGTGCTTACGATGCGGCGCATTTGAAAAAAGCGTTGGAAGAGAAAGAGTGCATCGGGTGTGATTTACGGGGTGCAAATCTCAGTAAAATGGACTTTAGCGGAGCCGATTTTAGCAAAAGTGATCTCTCCGGTGCAGATTTACGCGGAAGTGTATTTGAGATGGGAGATTTTAACGACTGTAATCTCAGCGGGGCAAATGCGCAATCAGCGGTATTTTGGAAAGCGTCGATTCAGCGCAGCGATTTACGTGGACTTCATGGCAAGGGGTCAAACTTCAAAGGGTCGCATCTGGAAAGAAGTGATTTAAGTTATGCCGACATACGCGACGCGAAGGTTTGGAAAGCGGATTTTACCGATGCGATTCTTTTCAAAACCGATTTTCGAGGCTCTGAGATTGGAGGATCGAAATTTATCCGTAATGATTTACGTTTCGCAAACTTGAAAAACACACTGTTGTGGGAGAGCCGTTTTAGTGATGTTGTGATGAGCAAAGCCCAATGTGCTCACGCCAAAAAAGAAGAGGCAATTTTAGACGCAAACGTGACGTGCCGCTAAAAGAGGTAATCGGCGATGATA
>JAGXHZ010000034.1 GCA_024635855.1 Sulfuricurvum sp. | reverse complement strand
GCTTCGGGCTGATAGTAATCGTAGTAGCTCACAAAATACTCGACGTGATTATCAGGAAAAAATGAACGAAACTCACTGTACAGTTGCGCAGCAAGAGTTTTGTTATGGGTCATGATGATGGTCGGCAGCTGTACGCTCTCAATAACCTTCGCCATCGTGTACGTTTTCCCGCTACCTGTGACACCTTCTAGCGTAACATAGCGTTGACCATCTTTGATGCTAGAGCTAAGTGCGTCAATAGCAACAGGCTGATCACCAGCTGGCTGATACGGGGTATGAACTTTAAAAATCGGCAATGAATGACCCTAGAATAAATATGTTGAATTATAGCGCAAATGCTGTTTCTTAAAGAGGATTACTGATTATAAGATGCTTGGTTAAGGTGTGTTTTGGAATGAAGTTTTTGAGAAAAAGCATTTATTTGAATTTTAAAGTAATGAAAAAACAAGAGGCTGAATTATCGTTTTTTCATAGATACCTAATGACTAACTTTTTTTCGTATTTTTGTCAGTGCGTTTTTCTTTTAACGTTTTTGTTGGTGCTTTTTTAACTGCTTTTTTTGAATCTTGCCCTTTTGCCATAACTTCCCCTTTATTTGGATTTATTAATATCCATAGTATCAAACTGATAATACTAGAAAATATCTTGTTCTTGGTCATTCGTAATGGGAAAATATGATAGAATTATAGCCAACACATTTATACTCAAGGTTAATCATGCTTTTTAATCCCACTCCGATAGAACGTCTTACTGCTCTTACAACTCAATTGATTGAAAAACACGCTGCTGAAAATGATGAGCTCAAGGTTCTTCAAGAAGAAATCGCAATGCTTCAAGCAAGTCTCAAGGGTAAAGACGATGAGCTTGCTAAGCTTGAGAATGAATTACTCGAAAAAGATATTGAGATCGAAGCTATCGTTTCTAAAATCGAAAGCTTGTTGGGATAATTGTGAACGTTGCGCTCACTCTCAATGCCAAACGTTATGACATCGACGTTGAAGAGGATTTTGCGAAGTTCCTCACCAAACAAATGAGCGAAGATTTTCACATTGATGGTAACAATGATCTCAAAACACTTCTGCATGCCTATGTTCGAAAAAGTTTTGCTCTTTATGAGCAAGAGAAACAAATTTCTGTTTTGATTGATAAATTTAAAAACCTTTAATCCTCTTCACAATCCCTCCACAATCTTTTTTTATACTGCTGATATCTAAAAAGAATCTCTTTAAGAGGCTCTTTTAAAAACAGGAGTTCGAGATGAAAAAGTTTTTACTTTTAGTTGCCTCTATGGCTTTGGTTGCGTCAATGGCGCATGCGGATGCTAAGACAGGTCAAAAAACCTATCTAAAATCGTTTAAAGCATCGTTTGGGATGAATGGGACGAAGTTTGCGGCGGAGCATACCGTAGCCGAATGGGAAGAACTTTTTGCCGATGGTGCAAAAGGATTTATCAAAGAATATGGAGAAAGATTCCCAAGAGCGTTACCTATACTTACTAATCCTGACATGAAAGAGAAATTACAAGATGTCGGTGATTTTGCTAAAGAATACGGCAGTGATTCGGGAAATGTGCCGAGTTGTGGTTAATGAAAAATTTTAGTTCCGTTCGTGGTGAGCTTGTCGAACCATGAATGAATACTACCCTTCGACAAGCTCAGGGCGAACGGGTTAAAAATAGAAATACAAAAGGATTCAATTATGAAAACATTATTAGCACTATTAGGTCTTACTCTCATGTTAAACGCTGCGGACGGTTCTGCAGTGTTTCAAAAATGCGCCGCATGTCACGGTCAAAAAGGTGAAAAAGCAGCTCTTGGAAAATCCGAAATAATTGCTGGATGGAAAAGCGATAAAACTCTTGACGCACTTAAAGGCTATAAAGCTGGAACGCGTAATACCAAAGGAATGGGTGCGCTGATGAAAGGGCAAACCGCAACATTGAGCGATGGCGATATGAAAGTTCTTTCAGAGTACATTGCAACGTTGAAATAATGATGTACAATTTAGAAAAAGGATTGAGATGAAAACACTGTTTCTATTACTCGGATTAACAATGCTATTGGGTGCGGCGGATGGAAAAACGCTGTACCAAAAGTGTGCAACATGTCATGGAGCTAAAGCAGAGAAAAAAGCACTTGGAAAATCAGAGATAATTGCGAGCTGGAAAGAGGCAAAAACTCTTGATGCTCTCAAAGGGTATAAAGCGGGAACCCGTAATACTAAAGGGATGGGAGCTGTTATGAAAGGGCAAGCAGTGAAACTTAGTGATGCGGATATGAAAGCTTTGGCTAAATATATTGCTACGTTGAAAAAATAATCTCTTTCTTCTACTTCCTGCGAAAGTGGGAAATTAGTCCTCAGTATTTAAATAAGTTCCAACTCTGCGTTAGCCATAATACCTTCCTTTCCACTGGACAAATTCCATTGGAATTCATTATATTTATCATATAACAAAGAAGTTTCCTGTAGAATAAAAGCAATAAATTGTGATAGAAAATGAGTATAACATGCAAGAGAAAGTTTATAGGCTTGGTAAGTGATTATCATTCCTAAACCTGTGAAACATATCAGTATAATTTTAAAGACGTTAAGGTGATTTCTGATGACCTTAAACTTATAGTTTTAAGAAAAGTGGTATAAGTAAATGAAAGTTTTAATAACAACAGCTGGTAGTCATGGGGATGTATTACCTTTTATTGCTTTATCAAATGAGTTTATTAAAAAAGGGTACGAAGTTATCTTATATGCAAATCCTTTTTTTAAATCTTTGATATCTAACAATGAAATAAAATTTGTTGAAATAGGAACTATTGAAGAGTATAAAAAGATGTTTCGTTCCTCCAATAATAGTGATTCTGTAAAATCTTTTAAATTGGTAGCATCTGAGTTTATGAGACTTTGTCCAATATATTATCAAGCTATGAAAAAAGATATTTCAGAAGATAACACTATTTCAATAAGTAGCTCTTTACTATTTGCAGGAAGATTACTAGAAGAGACACACAATATTCCATGTGTAACTATTCATCTTTCTCCTTCTGTTTTTAGATCAAATATTAACCCTGCAAGATTAGTGCCAAATTGGATAGAGGCTAAAACACCATTATTTATAAAAAATATTTCTTGGTGGGTATTGGATAAGTTATTTTATGAGCCAAATTTTACTAAACCATTAAATAAAATAAGAAAAGAGTTGGGATTAAATACTATAAATAGAATTTTTAAATCTTGGATTCATGAAGGAAGTTTGGTAATTGGATTATTTCCAAAATGGTTTGCAAAACCACAAAGTGATTGGTTTGAAAAGAGTGTTTTAGTGGATTTTCCTCTATATGATAATGGTGAAAACAATACCCTTTCACAAGATATATTAGATTTTTTAAACTCAGATTCTCCAAAAGTCGGTTTTTCAGCTGGAACAGCAACTGCAACTGCACAAGATTTTTTTAAAGTCTCTATTGAAGCTTGTAAAAAATTAGAAGTTAAAGCTATTTTATTAAGCCATTTTAGTGAACAAATACCGACAAATTTACCCAAAAATGTAATGCATATAAACTATGCACCTTTTAGTAAATTGTTGCCAAAACTTTCACTGTTTGTTCATCATGGAGGAATAGGCTCAACGAGCCAAACATTAAAAGCAGGAATTCCACAAATTATTAGACCAGTTGCTTTTGATCAGTTTGACAACTCTATTAGGGCAGTTAATTTAGGAGTTGCTAAAGAGATATTAGCTGAAAATTACAATGTAAAAAATGTTATAAATACAGTTAATGAAATATTAAATAATGATTGTTATAAAGACAATGCACTATCTATAGCTAAAAAATTTGAAGATGCTGATTCAGTATTAAAAGTTTGTGATTTGATTTTAGAAAAGTTTGATAAGGAAAGAAAGTCTCTCCAAAATTTGGCGTAATGAAAAACTTGGCTCTTTTTTGCATGAATAATAACATAAATACCTGAATACTTTTTGGCTGTTACTGCCACCCCACGCAAATCTTCGTCCCCTTTTTTTCTTCCGAGTCAATGCTAATGGTTAAATCATAGCTTTTAGCAATCATTGCGACGATGTGCAATCCTATCCCGAATCCACCCACGCTTTTATCGGCGCGGGTGTAGCGTTCAAATACTCGCTCTATCATATCATGGGCAATTCCAATGCCGTTATCTTCGATACATAGTCGGTATTCATCCAGATGTATGGTAATTTTCCCTCCCATGCGGTTGTATTTGATCGCATTGGAGAGGAGATTGTCGATGACGCGAATGGCTTTGGTTTGATCGATTATGATGAGAATATCGGGAGAGATATGCAAATCAAGATGAATCTTCTTTTGCTCGATACGGTGACGAAAATACTCAAGGCGTTCATGCAGCAAATCGCTCATATTGAGTGTTATGTTGAGTGTTGCAAGATCGTGATTGAGGATGAGGTAGGTGAGATCATCATAGAGGGTGGAGATGGTGCGCGAGGCGATTTCAATGCGGTTTAGTTTTTTGAGCACGGATGGGGATAGAGCTTCTTCTTTGAGTGTTTCGATGTTCGTGAGGATGGCACTGACGGGAGTATTGAGCTCGTGAGTGGTATCTTTGATAAAATCATCGAGTAAGGCAATGGCTTCGTTCATGGGGCGTAAAAGAAGGCGTGAAAGTCCAAAGCCAATGAGGGCAAGAATCAGAAAAAGAAGTGAGCCGAAAATGAGAAAATATCGTATGGTTTGAGTTTTCCACAGCTCATCATCCGGTGTTTCAAAAACGAGATAGTATTCTCCCAAGCCATAAGGTGCGAGGGGCAAAACGAGGTGAATGTATCGTGAATCAAGATAGATATTTTCATTAAAATCAATGGAACGCTTGAGCGTATTTCCAACGAGAAGATCTTTATCGTAGCCATATAATGCCGTTTTATACGCTAAATCACTAGGAAAAGTTTTTAAATCATGCCCATTTTCAAGCCATTTTTTTACTTTTGGCATATAGGTTTCGCTTTGGAGTTGCATAGCAAGGCGGTGAGAGGAGAGCATCTGCTCGCGTTGAAACTGGTAATAGAGTGTACCGATAAGCGCTAAGATCAAGATACTCATCACACCATACAGTGCCAAAAAGCGTTTAAGTGTACGGTATTTAGCGGAACTGATACCCGAGGCGTTTGTGGCTGACAATACGCTCACCTCCTAATAATTTACGAAGTGTTTTGATATAGGTACGCAGGCTTCCATCACTGGGAGTTTCATCAAAATCCCATAAATGTTCCATGATGACCTCGTGAATCAGAAGCTCTCCTTTATGCTGTAAAAAGAGTTTGAGAAGTTTGTGCTCTTTGAGTTGAAGATTTTGTTCCACGCCATTTATTTTTAACACTTGATTGTGCGTATCATAAGTGATACCTTCCCCTAAATCGATGGATTCATTGATAGGATGATAAAAACTGCGTTTTAAAATGGTTTGGATGCGTAATAACAGCTCTTTAAGTGCAAAAGGTTTGCGCAGATAATCATCTGCCCCACTTGCAAATCCCTCTTCAATATCGTCCATAGCGTTGCGTGAGGTGAGAAAAATGGCAGGGGTATGATTGCCCTCATGACGAGAGTTTTTGAGCAGGGAGAAACCATTCCCATTGGGAACATTGACATCCAGAAGGAGAAGATCAAATTTTTGTTCATACAATATATTCTCAGCAGAGGAGGCATCATAGACGCAAACGACATCGTACCCCTGTTCATTTAAATATTCACTCACACTTTCGGAGAGATTAGGGTCGTCTTCGAGAAGGAGAAGTTTGGCTTTTATCATGACGATAGTTTACCCTAAAAAGCATAACCTATACGCAAAGCCGCTTCGTGATCGCTGGCGCTTAGTCCGTACCGATAATCTCCCAAAACAAACCAATGCAAGTTGAGAGGAATCATGGCTCCAAACGAAAGTGTTTCAATGGGATTAACGCCTGAGTAGATGCTTTGGGTATTTGTATAAGATACACTGAGTGATTTATTCTTATTGTCCAGATACCGGACTCCGGCATAAAATGCATTGGTATTTTGGTAGTTTAGAAGATTTCCAACATCGTCATCATTCACCATTGTATAGCTGTATCCGCCAAAGAGATTAATGTTTTTATCAAGCGAATATTGAAGAGAAAGGGAAGCCATATAATCGGCTGCTTCATTGCTATATCCCGTAGAATAGGTAGGAAAAATCACTCCAACTCCCGTTTGAATCATCAATTCTTTGGTTGGGTTAAAAAGATAAAAGAGGTTCAACTGGGTGTCATTCCATCCTTTATCGCGGTAAGTGCTGTCTTTTGATTTGAAATAGGAAGCAAGCAATTGAGCTGAAAAATTGCCATGGTAAACGTCACCTTGGAAAGTAGTGTTGGAAGTTTTTGCATTTTCCAAGGTGTTTGCGTTCATGCTAGAGAGGTTAAGTCCCATGATAATATCGTAAGAGGTTTGGGTGTAAAGTGATGAGGTTGTACATCCATACGCATTAGTGAGATCACTAAAGGGGGTGTTTGGGCACTTGTCAACTGCATCATCGACTCCATCAAGATCAGCATCATTTGCACCATATACAAGAAGAGTAATCAATAACAAGAAGTAGAAAAATGTTTTACTGTTTTTCATTTTTAGTGTCGATTTTGAAAATTTGGCTGCGTATTGGTATTCATTTGACGTTGTGTCGAACCATTTTGATTCATCTGTTGCATCGGTATACCGGAGAAATTATTTTGTGAACCTTTATTCATCCCGCCTTGGAGCTTTTGCAATGCTTCATTTCTTTCGGTTTCATTCATCGTTGCAATCTTTGTTTTGAGTTGATTCATCAGCTCATATCGCTCATTCGCAGGAGCTTTCATGATTTGATCGATTTGGGTATCGATAATACTCTCACCTTGGGCAATCGATACTAAAATAATCATGGCAGAGAGAAAGGGAAAAAATTTCATAGATGTTCCTTTGTATTTAAATCGTTATGATAACCTATAAAGATTAGTGATGTACTATTGTGTGTAAATCGAGGGTAAACTTTGTCCCTTGATGTAAAATACTTTTAACATAAATGGGAATTTTGAGTTCGTCACACAGCTTTTTAACGATGTGCAATCCAAGCCCCAAACCTCTTTCATGCTCTTTATAAAAACGGTCGAATATTTTTTCAGGATTCTCAATCCCTTTGCCGTTATCATCAATATGAAGTGTTTTTGTAGCAGAATGGATGGAAATCCATACGGAGCCGTTTTCTTTGTTGTATTTGCACGCATTACTCAAAAGATTGTCCAGTATTCGGGTGATAGCATCCGGATTTGCGTTGATTGAGAGGGTGGAAGCATCAAGAATAAAAGAGACAGAGGGATAAAGCTTTTGAATCGCTGTTACACGATCTTCGACTAACGTACGTAAATCGATACTCTTCTTTTGCAAGGGGTGTCCTTCGAGATAACTGCGTAAATTGTCCCCCAGTGAAATCATCGTTTGAATACTTCGCTCGATACGCCGGATTTTTTTGCTTTCACTCTCGGAGACATTTAAGAGGCTGACATTCAGTCTTAGGCTTGAAAGGGGCGTATTAAAATCATGAAGAATATCACGGCTAAACTCTTGGGTTAAACGCAAAGCCTTTCTCAATGGATGGAGGGTATAAAATGAAAAGAGAGCAGAAATAATTCCTAAAATCAAAAGAGTCATCAAAAAAGCTTGAAGCAGCGAGTTTTGTGTTTGATGCAGCCGTGCATCGAAATGTTCCTGAGAAAGATGCAGTTTTAATGCATATTTACTGCTGGGAATAGAAAAAAGGGCGTAATATCCGCTCTTGTCTTGAGTCAGCATATAAAGTGTTGCCGTCTGTAAAGGTGCAAAATCAAACGTGAATTGTTGGCATTTTAGATCAAAACTGCACACTTTCATCTCATTGAAAACAGCCTCTTTGAGCGCATGACGCTTTTGGGTATATTCAAACCAAAAAAGCAAGCCGCTCAAGAGAGACAAGGAGATGAAAAAAACCAAAAAACTTTTGATAAATGACTCTGCTTCAGCATGTTTCAAGGCGATACCCCACTGCACGTATGTTTTGAATTTCCCAATTTGTCGTAGTTTTAAGCTTATTAATAGCGACACGCAGTGCACTGTCGCTTGGGTGTTCCATTAGATCAAACAGCGTCTCTTTTGTGAGCGTTCTGCCGATATTTTGGATAAAAATTCGCAACATTGGAAGCTGAACATCTCCAAGCGTGATAAGACGCCCTTCTTTATGTACTTCATTATTCTGAGGATTAAAGGTAATCTCTCCATGTTGAATAACTTTTTGAAATTGAGTAAATTTCGCATCAATGCGTACGAGTAATTCTTCAGGAAAAAACGGTTTTTTGAGATAATCGTCTGCACCCAAACGAAACCCTTTGGAAATCGACGCCATATCGCTCATCGCACTGATAAAAATGACGCGGGTATTATCACCTGCCGCGCGAAGCTCTTCAAGCAGCTGAAATCCATTGATCTTTGGAACGTTGATGTCCAAAATATAAAGATCATAAACCGTATCGAAGGTTGCCGCAGCAGCCTCTTCACCATCTTTGACCCAATGGACACCGTAATGCGCCTCTGTAAGCATCTCTTCAAGCGTTTCACCAAGGAGAATATCATCTTCAAGCAATAAAATCTTCAAAACTTTCTCCTTCGCGTTACGCTATATTATAGTTAATATTTTTAGAGTTGCTTGTTAAATGCCGCAAGATGATTTTCACTGCCGGCACGTAAACTTTCATAGACCGTTCGGATGTCAGAGGGCAAATTTGTGGCGCTTAATCGCACATCTATATCTTCAATGTCTTTGATCTCGATAGCCTGTCCTATTTTATAAGCTTCTGTGAGCGATATATTGCCTTGTTGAATGAGGGTATTGTATAACGCTTGCAACTCTGGCAAAATAAATTCACCGACGGCAGTTTCATTGACGTTTGAAATATCAACGCCATATTTTATGCATAAACTTTCAACGGCATCAATATGCTTTTGTTCCGAAAGCTGAATATTGGCAAACGTTTTTGCTGTCGGGTATTTTTGACCTAATACGTTGTAAACATCACGGGCTACTTTTTCTTCTTGATACATAAAAAGGAGACCCTCTTTAATTTCTTGTGCTAATGATGCTTCCAGTGAGGCGCTCAATTCACTAACTTGTGCAGTTACATCTGCAGTATTGACGTCTGTAAGAAAGGCGGTATCGTTGGCTTCAGCAGCCGCTTTGATCGCAGCGGTTTGAGAACGAACTTGTCGAGCGGCAAGTAAACGAATGGTACGTGCATTCGAAGTAGATGATGCTACGAGAGCAGTAGATGCTGTGATAGTAGGAGATGCGGCTACAGTTAATAATTTCTCTGTATTTGCTAATGATTTAGCAATAATTTTTGCCGCATTGTGCGCTTTGGTATTATTGGCAGCAACATAGTCTACCGTACTATTAATATCAACGCCCAGTTCGGTTTGCAGATTAAGCATCGCTTGCTCAAGCGTCAATGATGTATTTAATTCCATCTCTTGTGCAACCAAGGTGCTCAAAGGAGAGATAAAGCTGCTATTTCCGGCTACTGCTTTAAAGTGCCATTTTTCACCAATTCTAGTATTCGTATCCAAGTCAACGGTGTTTTCGTCCGCTTCAACGATCAGCGGAAATCCAGTTACTTCCGTCGATGAAAGTGCTAATGTATAGCGTCCACCATTATCTGTAATCGCAAATGGTTCATCCGCGTCACAAACATCATTGAAGTTTTTATCGATACAAACTTTTGCTCCGACAAGATACCCATCGGCAACTGTTCCGCTTAGGGTTGTCGTTGTATCGGTTGCTGTGACGGTACTGGTCGCGTTATCACCTTCGCCACATCCTGCTAACAAAATTGCAACGGATACTGCAAGTGACAGAGACGCTATTTTTTTTGAAAATTTCATGGTTTGCTCCCATTTTTTTAGATAGGGAAATTTTAATATAGAAGAGTTAGTGAAGTATTAGCAGTTGACCTTACGCACATAGTATACATTGAGTGATTTTCTTGAAAATTCAAAGATGCATACGCTAAATGACGTAAAGTAAAAGCACCTCTGTCTCTTAACAAATGAAGTTTAGAGTTGAATTTTCAAAAAAATCACTCAATATGCGTAATATTAGTTAGCAGATGAAAGGATCAATCCGACAACGATAAATAAAAGGAGTGCAACCGTTGCAGAGATGAGCGCATAGGGTAGTTGGGTTTTAGTATGTTCTTGGACACTGCATCCGCTTGCCATGGCAGAGATGATAGTGGTATCGGAAATAGGGGAGCAGTGATCGCCAAATACTCCACCTGAGATAACCGCACCCATAGCCAATGCGACAGGAGCATCCAGCCCCACGGCGAGAGGAACAGCGATAGGGAGCATAATACTAAAGGTTCCCCAACTGGTTCCCGTTGCAAAGGCGATGATAGCACTTAGGAGAAAAATCGCAGCAGGAAGATAGGCACTGGGGAGATAATCCCCGATGAAGCTGGCGAGGTACTGACCCACTTGCATATCTGAGCTTACACCGCCGATGGCAAAAGCCAGAAGCAGTATCGAAGCAATCGGTGCCATTGATT
>JAGXHZ010000004.1 GCA_024635855.1 Sulfuricurvum sp. | reverse complement strand
TCGTCGGCAGCGTCAGATGTGTATAAGAGACAGCTCTCACTCCTCGATCCGACCGATTTGCGCGGTATTCCTTTTTTTAACGCCAAAAACGACACAGCGATTTGGGCACCTCCCGCATTTTTACCCGATGGTCGTGAGGAAAAAGGGATATTGTTTCTCGATGAGCTCAACACTGCCGCACCGATGGTTCAAGCCTCTGCATATCAGTTAATATTAGACCGTAAAATCGGGGAGTATAGACTACCAGATGGATGGGCGATTATCGCTGCTGGAAATCGTGAGAGCGATCGCGGGGTGGTATTTCGCATGGCGGCACCGCTGGCAAACCGTTTTGTTCATTTGGAAATGGAGGCAAACGTGGAGGATTGGCGAAAGTGGGCGATAGGGGCGGGGATAGAGCCTTCGATTATTGCGTATATCTCCCACCGTCCGGATGCACTGTTCGTCTTTAACTCTGAGAGCCGATCATTTGCGACCCCTCGAACGTGGGCGTATGTACATGACATTATGGCATCCAATCCCGAAGAGGATTTGGTGATGCCGATGGTTTCGGGGGCGATTGGGGAAGAGCTTGCCGCCTCGTATCTTGGATTTCGTCTCGTTGCCTCACAGTTACCCGATTTGGATGCGATACTGGAGGGGACATGCAGTGATGTTCCTACTGACCCCTCGGCATTGCACATTCTCTCTACGGCACTTACTATGCGGGTTAATGATTACACGGGGAATAAGAAGCTCAACAACCTCATCACCTATACGTTGAAACTTCCCGGTGAGTTTGCTGTAATGATTATCCAAGACCTCAGAGCACGTAAAATCGAACTCGATCACGTTGAGAGCTGGCCTTTGTGGATGCGTCAGTTCAATACACTGCTACGATAATGTCGCACGAAGAACTTCTTCTACGGGCAAAAAGCCTCTTGACCGTGAAATATCCCTATTTTGGGATGCTGGCTTCACGGTTGCAACATGAACCAAGCGACACCGTATCAGGATATGCGAGTAATGGAAAACGGTTTATCTACAATGTCCAATTTTTGGAGCGTAGAAACGTCGAGGAGGTGATGTTTATCCTCACGAATGCCGTGATGCACCATGTCCTCTCCCATCAGCAGAGAAAACTTAATCGCAAAGGTAAGTTGTGGCAGTTAGCGACCGACTACGCCATCAACAATCTCCTCTCCAAAAGCGGTCTGCATATCCCTATTGGGGCAAATTACAACAAAGAATACGAAGGAATGTACGCCGAAGAGATTTACGATGCACTTAAAAATGATGTAAATATTAGCGAGGGTGATGCCTTCGGTGAAAGTGGTGACAGTGCTCCCGAAATTTCCACGATGGAGCAAGAGGGTGATGACTCGACAGGTTTTGCCAATATTGACGGTATCGCGGATGAGCTTGACACCCAAGATGAATTGCAATGGCAATACGCCGCCTCGATCGCTCAGGAAGTAGCACAGCGAAAAGGGGCAATGCCGTTAGGACTGGATAGATTGGGGAAAAAGGTCAAGGCAAGCGATGTTGATTGGCGATTTGAACTTTATAATGCCGTCAACCGCCACATGCGCAACAACTATGCTTTTATGCCTCCGAACAAAAAACATATCCATCGCGGAATAGCACTTCCATCCCTCACCAGTGATACTCTCAGTCTTTGCGTAGCCATTGATACGTCAGGCTCTATCGACGATCAGCTCTTGGGGGCATTTATGGAGGAGTTTAAAACCATCATGCAAAACTTTCCTTCCGTCAAAATCGAACTCATCATCGCCGATGCAAAGGTACACGCCCACCACACATTCCAAGGGGGCGAGCGGATGGACTTTCGCCTCAAAGGGGGAGGGGGAACCGATTACCGCCCGACGTTCGATTATGTCGAAGCGAATCTGCCGATGACGACCATGTTGTTGTATTTCACCGATGGGGAAGGCTCATTTCCCCGTATCCCGCCAAACTATGAAGTGTTATGGGCACTGTCACGATCAGCTAAGATGCCGTTTGGAAGAGCTTTAGTCGTATTTGATTAAAGATAATTACACTAAATATACCTTTGTCGTTTAAGTAGATTTGTATTATTTCATAATGAAATATTATATAATTGTGATTATATATGGTTACACTTTTACAAAAAATAAGAATTTTGGAATCAATAAAAAGCATGAAACAAACTATTACCTTTTTAGCCAAGCTTGGGTTTTGGCCTTTTGTTATCCTTTTTACTACATTAACTCTAATTATCTCGGAGTTCTTGGTAGTGCTTCACAGTTATTGGCTCACGGGTGATTTTTTTGATAAAAACCTCTTAATTGCCGGTTTTATTATTCCCATTATCGATGGATTTATTGTTTTTGGCTTAGTCGCTTTTTTAATACGTTATCTTCATGAATTGGAAAATGAAAAAAATAGAATAATTGCTCTTCAAAAAGATACAGAAAATAACCTTGAATATGAAAAAAAACGGGTACTTCAGTACCTCGACATTACAGGAACAATGATTGTTGCACTAGATATCGATGGCAATATAGTCCTAGCAAACAAAAAAACATGTCAGGCTCTTGGATATGAATCAGAAAAAAATTTACTAGGTAAAAATTGGTTTGAAGAATCTCTTCCCGAATCAGTACATAAGGCAGTTAAAAAAGTTTTTACAGATATTGTGAGTGGAAATATTGAACCTTATAAAACTTATGAGAATGAATTAGTATTCAAAGATGAAAACATCAGACTCATAGAATGGAATAATGAGTATATCAGAGATAGTAAGGGGAAAATAGCAGGTGTCCTGTCCTCAGGAAGAGATATCACAGAATCTAGACAAAATGAAGATAAACTCAGAAAAAGTGAAAGCTATCAACGGGCGATACTAGACAGTTTCCCTTTCTTTCTTTGGTTAAAAGATACGAATGGTGATTATCTAGCAACAAATAAAGCCGTTGCCAAAGCAACAGGATTTGATAATCCATTAGAAATAATTGGTAAAAATGATTTTGATCTTTTTTCAGAAGAGATGGCAAATTCTTTTAGAGCTGATGATAAAGAGGTTATGCAATCATTACAAAGCAAAGAACTAGAAGAACTCATAGAAGGCAATGGTGAGCGAAGATGGCATGAAACGTACAAAGCCCCTATTTTGGACAATGAGGGAAATCTTTTTGGCACAGTAGGCTTTGCAAGGGATATTACCAAAGATAAAGAGTCAGAAGAAGAACTTAAGCTTATGAAACATGCTCTTGACCATGTAAATGAATTGGTGTTTTTGTCTAAACCTGGTGGTAGTTTTATTTATGTCAATGATGGTGCAGCTAGACAGTTGGGCTATTCAAAAGAGGAACTAAGGAGAATGGCAATATATGATATTGCTCCGGATTTTCCTCGATCACGAATGCCGTCTCACTGGGATGAAATAAAGCAAACTGGTTTACTAACAATTTCAACGATACTTAAAAATAAGGCTGGAGCTATTTTTCCGGTTGAAGTCAATATAAACTATGTTGTATATAGAAATGATGAGTATATTCTTGCATTTGTCAGAGATATAACCGAGCGTAAAGCTATAGAAGAGAAGCTTAAACTCTCTGCCAGTGTATTTACTTCTACGCATGAAGGAATCCTTATTACAGATGTTGATAATAAGATTATAGATGTAAATGAAGCATTTACTACGATAACCGGTTATTCCTATGATGATGTAGTGGGACAAAATCCAAAAATCCTCCAATCCGGACGTAATGATCAAGCGTTTTATACAGAACTTTGGGCATCATTGAAAAAAGACGGTGTCTGGAAAGGCGAATTATGGAATTGTAAAAAAAATGGAGAAGAATATGTTGAAAATGCAACAATAAGCATCGTTTATGATGATAAGAGAACAGTGCAGAACTATATTTCTATTTTTACAGATATAACACAACAAAATCGACAGCATCAAGAACTTGAACGCCATGCACACTATGACACATTAACAAATTTACCAAATCGTATGCTCTTTGCTGATCGAATGAAACAAGCAATTGCTCAGGCAATTCGCAATAATAAATTGATAGCTATTGCGTACATAGATATTGATGGTTTTAAAGCAGTAAATGATAATTTTGGTCATAATATAGGGGATAAACTACTTATATTGTTAGCTGAGAAAATGACAATATTACTTCGTGAAAGCGATACAGTCTCTCGTGTCGGCGGGGATGAATTTATCGCTTTATTTGTAGATATTCAAAATGAAGAGAGTATTATCCCTTTTTTAAACAGACTGATTGAAACTCTGGCAGAACCAATCAGTATTGATAGTTTTCCTATCAATATTTCAGCAAGTATCGGTGTTACGTTTTATCCACAAAAAGATAAATTAGAAATTGAACAGATTGTTAGACAAGCCGATCAAGCTATGTATAAAGCAAAGCTATCTGGTAAAAATAAATATGTGATTTTTGAATGATTTAAAATAGGTTATTTTTTCTTACTGAGTGATGCTGTTTGAAGAGAGGGGAATCTGGTTTAATCTTGCTATTGGTGCGGCGTTGTTGATTTGGTTCTTTTTTTAATCAGAGATGGTCACTGTAATCACACGACCCATCGATCTCATGCATCTCTTTTACTGATTTTTTCAAATCTGCTGCATATTCTGCCAAGAGCATGGCATCAACTTCACAATCCGCTGCGATAGCCATGATTTCGTTACTGGTGATGTCAGGGGAGCGCAGGCGTGCGAACTGATCGGCTGTGATGTTGATGTGAAATATTTTGTCGATGGAGTGGAGGGTGAGAATCATCCCTCTATGCTCCGTAATGCGGTGTTAATCTGCTCTAATGCCAGAGACTTGGCATTTTCTACCTCTTTGTTATCCCACCAGTATTCGATGATAGCGTGTTCGATCTGTTCGATTTGCTCCATACGTAAGTTGACAAAAACTTCATTCGTGTTGATTTCATCGGGGCTGAGTCCTTTGGAAGCGGCAATTTTATTCAGCGTTTCGATGATACTTTTTTCGAGCGGTTTTGGGTTGATTTCTTCGCGGGCGTGATCGATCCATGCGCGAATTTCGTCCTCTAGGTAATCATGTCCCCACACTTGATAACACAAAATACGATTTGGCGTATAGATGATAGTGTGATCTTCACTCAAGACGTCAGAGGATTTGACGTTTCCGTCGTAGATATAGACTTCCAGACGTTCATTGTCGCGTAGGGTACAGGCTTGTTCAAAAGCCGCGCGGGCGTGTTTTAGCACTTCGCTTTTTAGATTTTCATTCATAGTGACTCCTTAAGATACTTTTGCATTGTGATAGTCCCATAGCCGTTTGTAATGGCTGTCGAGCTCGGATAGGGTTGAATCGACGGTGATGAGTTCATTGGTCCGATCAAATCGTTTATTGTTGGTCTCATACCAGTTTTCCATCTCTATTTTGAGAACATTGCGCTTCGCAGCAGTTTGGGCGATGAGTTGACGTATCTCTTCCATCTCTGAGGTGATGATGTATTTCATGTTTTCTCTTTTAGGTACGTGATTAATTGCTCTCGTGCATTTTTTATTCTTTGTGTGTGAACAGCAATTGCATTACCTTTCTTATTAAGAGTAAAAATAGGGAGCAACCATGGAAGCACAACCATTAATGGAGATAGCAATCGCAGCATTCGATAAAAAAGATTACATGGCGGCAAGAGCGATTTGG
>JAGXHZ010000033.1 GCA_024635855.1 Sulfuricurvum sp. | reverse complement strand
TGTATAAGAGACAGCCTCAAAGGGTATCTCCAGTTATTGCTCAATGCTACACTCTAAGGGAAACACAAATGGATGCGCTACTCGAACAATTTTTACTTGAAGCCAGAGAAAGTCTAGCTTTCATCGATCAAAACATTGACAAAATCGGCGGGGACGATCCTGAATTGCTTAATGCCGTTTTTCGTGCCGCGCATACGCTCAAGGGCGGCTCAGGAATTGTCGGATTTGAAGCGATTAAGCGCATCACCCACCACGCGGAAGATTTGTTGGATATGCTTCGATCCGGTAAAATTGATTTTCAAGAGAGAATGGTTGAGTCTCTGTATAACGCATTTGATGAGGTGGTAAATCTTATCGAAGCGGCAGAAGAGAGCGGGGCTATTGTCAGCGCGGATGAAGAACGAATTGATGAAATAGCCCAAGAACTCAGCGGTTTAATGGGGAAAACCATTGAAGTGTATACATGGACATGTCCTTTTAGAAGCGTAAGGGATATGAACCGTATTGTGAATCTCCCCATGCCGTTCTTGCGCTCCTTTGAACAAAAAATACCCTTTGCTCTTGGGGCTATTGATGAAGAGGTATGTTCGAACGAACAGTTGTATGCGGTCGTTTTTGATATTGATGAGTCGTGCATGGTATATGGAAACGATCCGGCTTATACTCTCTCGCTTATCTGTGACAAAGTGCTTGGTGTTTACTCTTGCATGAGCACCAATGCAGCTACTTCAGCGCTTAGCGGATTCGATGATCCGGATGGACTATTGCTGAAACTTTCGATGGTTGCGTTTATCTATGCTACGTATGAAGAGATTAGCGATGCCTTGTTTAACTTTAGTGATGAGCTCGAATTTATGCCATTGGATATTGTGACATTGCTTGGAGTGGATGAGGGTGAGCGCGGGCATACGTTGGATGTTCTAAAAGAGCTAAGTCATGAGTGCGCCGTGCAAATTGATGCGAACAATCCTTCCGAAATCTCTGCGCGTATTGTCAATACGATACCCCTGATCGGTAAAGATACGATTCAAAGTGCACAGCTCAATCGTACTCTTGATGTTATTGGATGTGTGGCAGATCGTGATTTAAAAGAGTTAAAATCCTTTTTTGCCAAGTTGCCGCAGGGGCATACGTATACGTATACTGCAGAATCATCGGAAGAGAGGGCAGATGAACCTGCTCAACCCGTAAATACCGTAGTAAAAGAACCGCTGAATGAGGTTGCTCTTCAACGTCTGCAAGCCATTCTTCTGCAACAGCTTCAAACGCTCGAAAGTGTGGAAGATGAGAGTGCCCTTATCCGAGTCAAGGGGATATTAAGTGCTCTTAGCGAACATTTAGGGAGCCTTCCCGCGCAAGATGCCTCAGCTGATGAGGTGATGAGATGGTTACGTCAAGAATTAGGCTTAAACTCTCCGGATGAAGTTTGTGCTGATACTCAAACAGAGAGCTTAAATGAGATAGACGAAGAGATTTTGAGTATCATGGAGCTCACTATTCCTGAAGTAGAAATTGCACCGCTAATCCCTATCAATATCGTTACGGTAAAAAAGCCATCAGCAGAGGTCAAATCGGCTGTTGTCATCGAAGAGCCAAAGCTTGAACCGGAAGTTCAAAACGCAGGAGCTAAAAAAGGGGTTATCGGCAAAACCGTGAAGGTTGATCAGGAATCCATCGATAATTTGATGAATGTAGTGGGCGAACTGCTCGTGGCTAAAAACTCTCTCCCTTATTTGGCGGACGGCGTACATGCGATGACTCACGAGGGGACAAAACGGGCGATAATGGAAAAATACACCTTTATTAACCGCCTCACCGAACAGCTCCAAGATTTGATTATGTCGATGAGGATGCTCCCTATCTCCTATGTATTTGACCGTTACCCAAAATTGGTACGGGATATTTCAAAAAATCTTAACAAAAAAGTGACGTTAACGATGGATGGAGGAGAGACGAAGCTCGATAAAAATATGATTGAGATGCTTGCCGATCCGATGATTCATATTATGCGAAATTCTCTCGACCACGGAATCGAACTCCCAGAAATTCGTATCCAAAAGGGTAAAAATCCGGAGGGACAAATTACCCTCAATGCCTATCCTCAAAGTGACAAAATTATCGTTGAAATCCGTGATGACGGAGCGGGTATCAATATTGATCGTGTTGTTCAAAAAGTATTGGAAAAAGACCTTTTAACATTGGATCAAATCGATGCAATGAGCGATGATGAAAAAGCGGCACTTGTGATGCTGCCGGGACTCTCTACAGCTGATACGATCAGTGAGTACAGCGGACGCGGCGTAGGGATGGATGTGGTGCGCAAATCAATCGAAGGATTTGGCGGTACTATTCGTATCAAAACCGTTCCAAATCAAGGCACGACGATTTATCTCTCTATCCCCGTATCCCTTGCTGTAACGTCGCTGCTTCATGTGATGATGAACGGTGTTCACTATGGATTCCCGATGGACAGCGTCTCTGAAACGGTCAAAATCGAATCCTCACAGATTGAATATTTACAAAATGAGCCATTTATTTATTTACGCGGAGAGGTTATACCTCTGCTGTTTACACGTCAAATGCTCGATGAAAAGATATTGATCGGTAAAACACTTCCGGTTGTGGTGCTCAATATCAAGGGCAATTTGTTAGCCGTTGTCGTCAATGCGCTGATTGGGCAGATTGATGTCGTACAAAAACCGCTTGAGGGGATTATGGAACACCATCCGATTTTCAGCGGGACAGCATTATTGGGGAATGGGCAAATTATCATGGCGATTGATCCGCTGGGGATGTTGCAGCTTTCACACGCACTTCAAACCAATTACCAACACGCAAGCTAAAGGATAAAAAATGGAAGATTACATAGTTTTTACGGTTGGAACGAATTTTTATGCACTCAATGTGGCGAATGTAGAGCGAATTATTCAGATGCCAAGTGTTACACCAATTCCTAATGCGCACCCTTGTATTGATGGAATGATGTCGTATGAAAAGCGTGTGACGAAAGTGGTAAATTTTCGTAAAATGATAGCAATGACGGCACATGAAGAAGAAGTTCATGCCCTGTTTCAACGTGTCGGGAATGATCATCAAATGTGGGTTGATACGTTCATGGCAGCGATGGAGAATAATAGCGGTTTTGCCCTTACCACGGATTCCCATGCTTGTCGTCTTGGAAAATGGCTGGATAGCTACAATACGCATGATGCGGATGTTTTGGCCATTTTAAAAGTTCTTCGACCTACTCATTCAAAACTTCATGATCGCGGACGTGAAATATTGGCATTACGTGAAAGCAATCCCGCAGAGGCTCTGGATCAGGCCCGCCGCGAGATTGTCTCTATTTTTTCAACAACACTGGGAGAAATCCATAAAATGGGAGAAATGTCGCAATCCATTTCAGGACACATGCAAAAACTGTTGATCTACCAAGGGGGAGAGAGCTTTTTTGCCATCAAGGTGGATGCGATTGACGACATAGTCCGTATTGAATCTTCGATGATCAAGTCGGTTGATTCAAGTAATAGTTTGGGCGATTTTTTAGAAATATCAGGGGTTGTTGAGATGGGTGAGCGACTGGTCAATGTTATAAAATCGGTCTCAATGCCGGTAAGAGGGGGAGTATAATGTCTATTTTGATGGAAAATCATACCGTAATTTTCAGTGGTGTAACATACGAAGATGAGATTGGAACATTGCGTGATTATTTACAGCTCTCCTCTCCTGAACCGATTCTTTTTGATTTTAGTGAGTGTGATGATGTCCACTTAGGGATCTTGCAGCTTGTTTTGGCGTACAAAAAACTGTATGCAGCCCAATACCGATTCGGAGTGTATGAAAAGTTGTATCAAAAGATATGTGAAGGCTTTGACGTGACCGAAGCCCATTGCGCATAAAGGATTGAAATGACATCTGATTACATTATTTTTACGATTGGCGTGAGCGATTATGCGTTAGAAGTCGGCAATATCGATCGTATCGATCAGGTTCCGCATCTGACCCCTATTCCCAATGCTCATCCATTTATTGATGGATTGATGACCTATCAAAACCTTACGGCAAAGGTGATTAATTTTCGAAAAATGACCAATTTGCAAACGCATGAAGAACAGATGCTGGAATTGTTTAATCAGGTGATAAAGGATCATCAAAATTGGGTAGTAGCATTGGAAACATCGTTGCGTGATGGTGTCCCTTTTAAGCTTGCACTTGATCCCCATTTATGCCGATTGGGTAAATGGATTTATTCGTATCAAGCGAATGATCCTGAGGTGCTCGCTATCATTCGCGCACTTATACCCATCCATTCGCAGTTACATGAAACGGGTGCAAAGTTATTACAGCAATGCACGGGCGATACAGAAGCCGCACTGGAATGCTACAATAGAGAGATTATCAATGGTACTTTCGTGGACACAATGCGTCTTTTGGGTGAAATGGTACGAAAAAGTACCGAAATTTCTTCTCAAATACAAAAACTTCTCATTTATCGAAGCGGCAATGGTTTTTTTGCGATCAAAGTAGACGCAATCCGAGATATTATTGCATTGGATGAGGAGCAGATAAAGCCCTATGCCCATAATGTCAAAGTAGGGGCATGTTTACGTACGCGCGGTGTGGTAGAGTACAAAAAATCACTCGTAGTGGTTATTGATTCGGTTACTCTTCCGAATGAAGAGGTGGCATGAAGACCATAGTTGTATCCAATCGTAAAGGTGGCTCAGCAAAAACGACTACGGCAGTTAATCTCGCGTGTGAGCTTGCCAAACGAGGCTCTGTATTGCTCATTGACTTCGATACCCAAGCCCATGCATCGATGGGTGTAGGGTGTATGGGATCGCTTGACAATGGAGCACATTCGATTTTTTTTGGTAAAACGCTCAGTGAAACCTTTGTCTCGACCGTGTTTGAGCAGCTGACACTCTCTCCTGCCACCGAATTTTTCGATGTGTACGAAAATGGCGATTTACGGGGAGTGTTACGAAGCCGTTTTTTCAATGAGATGATTCATGAGTTTTTCGATTACGTAGTGATTGACACACCACCCACATTTGATGCATTGCTCAAAAATGCACTTGAAGTTGCTGATGCAGTAGTTATCCCTTTCGTCCCTCATCATTTGGGTGTGGTCGCAGTGGGGCAAATGGTACGAGCCATTTATCAAAACGCTTCGTACAATGGACAACGCACTCCAAACGTAGGGATTCTTCCGGTCATGGTTAATACCCATATACCCGAACATCGTGACGCTATTGCCAAAGTAAAAATACAGTTTGGAGAGGAAAAGTTTTTCTCTCCCATAGGGATTGATGTCAAACTTTCGAATCAGTTTGAAGGTGGAAATCCGATAATCGATCAGCCTGAGCGATCCCGTGGACTAAAAGATTACCATCGCTTTGTCGAAGAGTTGCTAAATAGGCTAGAGTCTTATTAATCTCTCTTTGTAGCTTATGTTTTATTATTGAAGTATTTTACATTGACGTTATTATGAATTATTAGGGAAGAATGTAATCCGAGTAAATTTTAAAAAGTAAATTAATTGATTGTTAAAGAAGTGCTTGAAATAAGCTTTTAGAAGGGGTGGTGCGGATGAGGAGACTTGAACTCCTACACCTTGCGGCACCAGATCCTAAGTCTGGCGTGTCTACCATTTCACCACATCCGCACATAAAATCTAAGGTGGTACGCCCTAGAGGATTCGAACCTCTGACCGATGCCTTAGAAGGGCATTGCTCTATCCAACTGAGCTAAGGACGCGAGTACTATATGGTGCGCCCGATAGGGTTCGAACCTATAACCTACGGTTCCGAAGACCGTTACTCTATCCAATTGAGCTACGAACGCACAAAGTCCTTCTAAAACATCTAAAATGCCAAAAGTGTAATAAACAAACAAATATATGGGGTGGAATACGGGGCTCGAACCCGTGACCCCCGGCACCACAAACCAGTGCTCTAACCAACTGAGCTAATTCCACCATACAAAAGTTTTTTGATTGAAATTTAAAATAACATGGTCGGGGCGAGAGGACTCGAACCTCCGGCCCCTTGCTCCCAAAGCAAGTACTCTAACCATACTGAGCTACGCCCCGACCTATCAGCTAAAAGAGGCAAAACCAAATTTAGTGAGGCGAAATTATAGTGTATAAACAATAAAATGTCAATACAAAAATGATATCTGCTATAATTATTGTAGAAAATAATATAAAGGTAGCGGTTTATGGGTTTATTTAGTACTAAAATTCCAAAGGTAGGGGCGGCTGGTCTGGCGCGACACCTCAATCTTTTGGATATAACGTTTATTGGAGTTGGGGCGATCATAGGGGCGGGGATATTTGTAATTACAGGACAAGCTGCTGCAACGACGGCAGGTCCTGCGATTGTATTGTCTTTTTTGATTGGTTCGATTGCCATTGGAATTACGGCACTTATCTATGCTGAGATGAGTTCTATTTATCCTGTATCGGGGAGTGCTTATAACTATACTTATGCGACATTGGGTGAATTTTTTGCTTGGTTGGTAGGATGGAATGTGCTCGTGGAGTATGGGGTGGCTACAAGTGCGGTTGCAACGGGATGGTCGGGTTATTTTCGCACCTTTATCGAGACCAACTTTCATCTTGCACTGCCAACGGCTTTGAGCGGTTCGTACAATCCGGCCGCTGGGACGTATGTAGATATAAGCGCTTTTTTAGTGATTGCGGTTATTTTTACTCTTTTGGCAGTTGGTATAAAAGAGAGTGCTCGCGTTAATAACGTCATTGTTTACATTAAAATCGTTGTTTTATCGATTTTTGTCTATTTTGGATTAAAGCATTTTAATATTGAGAATATTCGAGACTTTTTCCCTTTTGGCTGGGAAGGGATGTGGCATGCGACGAGTCTGATTATTTTTGCGTATTTGGGATTTGATGCTATTTCCACGGTTGCAGAAGAGACGAAAGATCCAACTAAAACCATTCCTAAAGCCCTTATGATTGCATTGGCATTTTCTACCATGTTTTTTATCTTGGTTAGTTTTACCTTGACATCCATGGTCAGTTATACAGAGTTGGATGTTCCTCATGCTCTCTCTTTTGCAATGTTGCGCGTTGATGAACCTTTTGTCGCGAGCATTATTGCTCTTGGAGCAGTTATCACGATTACGACTGTTATGTTGGTTATGGGATTAGGGTTTACGCGTGTAGCTCATGCCCTCTCTCGTGATGGCTTTTTACCTGCGTATTTTCGAGAAGTTCATCCAAAATACAATACCCCTTTTAAAGTCACCCTTTATGGAGGGCTATTTCTCGCTATTTTGGCTGGATTTATCCCTTTGAAAATTTTGGCAGAACTCGTCAATATCGGTACATTGTTTGCCTATTTTGTGGTGGGAATTGCGATTATTGTTCTGCGTAAAAAAGGTCTTGTGGGAAGCTTTAGAGTTCCAATGTTTTGGGTCTTAATCCCACTTAATTTTGCATTATTGATCTTTATTATGTCAGGATTGGATTTGCATACATGGGTACGGTTTGCAATTTGGAGCGGGATTGGCGTTGGAATTTATTTTATGATGCGTGGGAAACTCAATAGAGACGAAGCGTAAGAATCACGTTCGCCCTGAGCTTGTCGAAGGGTTAATATTCATGGTTCGACAAGCTCACCACGAACGGGAGTTTTTAAAACTGTATCATCCCATCGATAGGGGATGATGCCGTTGCGTACGGACGTTTTGGAATACGTCCTGCCAAATAGCTAAGACGTCCTGCAATTACCGCATTTTTCATAGCTTCTGCCATCATCATCGGATTTTTTGCTTGGGCAATAGCCGTGTTCGTTAAAATACCATCCGCTCCCAACTCCATTGCTAACGCTGCATCACTGGCACACCCAATCCCCGCATCGACGATAATGGGCACTTTAACCGCTTCGCGTACAAACACAATGTTATAACGGTTTTGAACTCCAAGACCGCTTCCGATAGGTGCAGCGAGAGGCATGATGTCATGAGCGCCTGCATCTTCAAGACGGCGTGCCATGATCGGATCATCGCTGGTGTACGCCATGATCGTAAACCCATCACGCGCTAATACTTCACACGCTTTGATGGTTTCTAGCACATCAGGATAGAGGGTTTTTTGAGTGTCGCCGATTACTTCGAGTTTGATGAGATCGATTCCTGTCGCTTCTCGTGTGAGGCGAAAAAGGGTGATGGCTTCTTCGGCAGTAGTACATCCTGCTGAGTTTGGTAAAAATTTGACGTTTGTGTTGGCAAATGTATCGCGTAGATTTGGCTCATTGGGGTTGGTGATATTGAGACGGCGTACTGCAACCGTTATAAGCTGCGAACCGGATGCCAGAGTCGCTGCTTTGGTTGTCTCAAACGAGTCGTATTTTCCGCTTCCTACGATGAGACGGCTTCCGAGAGTATATTTACCGATTTGTAATGTGTGCATTTTATAAGATTCCTTATTTTAATATTTGTATAACACTCAAGGGTAAAATTTCATGTTCAATTTCGCGAATTTTAGCCGAAAATTCTTCCAAAGTATCATTGGGGTTTTTAGTAAAACTTTTTTGTAAGATTATTGCTCCTCCGTCGAGTTCTTCGCTCACCCAGTGGACACTGACACCGCAGACTTTTTCATCACTTTCAAAACTTCGCTCAATCGCGCGTGAGCCTTTAAAAGCAGGGAGAAGTGAGGGGTGGAGGTTGATGGCTTTGATGCCAGAGGTGAAAATGGGAGTTAATATCCGCATAAATCCACACAGTACAACGAGGTCGGGATCGTATTCTTGTATCATCTCGACCAAAGCTTTGTCGTACTCTTCACGAGTTTCATACTCTCTATGGTCGCATACTTCGACGGGGATATTTGCAGTTTTGGCTTTGGCAATACCACCTGCGTTTGGATTGTTCGTAATAGCACAGGTGATAAGACCATGTTTATGATGTATTTTTTCGATTAAGTTTGCGAGGTTGGTTCCCTCGCCGCTAAAAAGGGCAACGATTTTTTTCATAGGGTGGTGATACTTTCGATAAGATCTAGTGGAGTCATAGCGTAGTTGTTTTTGGCAAATCTTTGCGATGCGATTGCATGGGTGAGCGAGCCTTGGAGGGCTGATTTGAGCGGATCATATCCTTGTGCCAGCAGTGCCGCGATAAGTCCGGAGAGAACATCTCCGCTTCCCCCCTTGGCAAGGGTGACCGTTCCGTGAGGATTGATGAAGAAGTCTTTATTTCTTCCGATGAGGACATTCGAGCCTTTGAGCACTAACACCGCGTTAGGAAAAGCAGCACAAAACGCTTCTATGTAGGCAAAACGATTGTTTTGGAGGGTTGCTACGTCGATGTCCGCAATTGCACAAATCTGTAAAATCTGTGTGAACTCTTTTGGGTGAGGTGTGAGGACGATATTGGGACGTTTGAGCAGTTGCATAAACATCGGATGGTAAAAGATGTCGGCATCTAAAACAAGCGGAAGGGAATTGTCCAGTAAGGCAGAGAGTTCATCATCCCCAAATTCAGACCCCATTCCCATCCCTAACGCAATGGCGGTCGTATTTTCGGGGAGGGAGTGGCTTTGCATAAGCTCGTAAGGGAGAGGGACGTTTTCATTGCTCAAAAGTGTGACCAAACCCGCACCAAATCGCAAAGCAGCCGAGCCTGCAATGACCGCAGCGCCTGCTTTTTCTCCGCATACTACTGCTACGTGTCCGTATGTCCCTTTATGCGCGGTTGCTGTGGTGCGAAGCGGGAGGCGCAAATCGCTGACTTCAAGAAGATGCCATTGAGAGGGTATTTCATAATGATTATGATGAATTCCCAAATCTGCAACGATGATTTCACCTACGATTTCTTTGGCATGGTCGCTAAACATTCCACGCTTTAGTGCCCCCATCGTGACGGTGAGACCCGCTTTAAACGAGTGAGACTCACATGACCCGTCCAGATGTAATCCACTGGGGATATCACAGGCGATTTTAAATCCTTGGAGTGTATTGAGCGTCTCTAATATTTTGACGGTGGCAGAGTCTAACGGTCGGCTTAAACCGCTTCCGAAAAGGGCATCGACGATGACATCGGCACTTTTAGGAAGCCGTTCGCTTTTAATCCCTAATGCATCAAGACGCTTTAGTTGAAGTTTTGCAAGAGGGG
>JAGXHZ010000032.1 GCA_024635855.1 Sulfuricurvum sp. | reverse complement strand
TATCGATTAAAGCCGCATCCACCACATGACGTTCGCGATAGCGTCCGGAGCGTTTTAGAGCTTTGAGTTCGTTGGCGTAAAGGTTGTTCATCATAGAAAAGGCTTAAGCACTTCAACACAAAGCCCCATAGCGGTACTCTCATATCCTCTGGTCTCACGAATATACGGTTTACAAAATCCCTCCACCATACACGCACCCGCTTTTCCACGCCACTCACCGCTTGCAATGTAGCGATCAACATCATCAGGATTAAAGGGATCGAAAAAATAGTGCGTAGAGGATATATCGAGAAGTTCCAAACGAGGTGTTTTGTAAATCATGCACGTGATAATAGCAACCTCACAGCCGCTTTGGGTAGCTAAAATAGCTCGTGCATCCGCTTCGTCTTTGGCTTTACGGAGGATTTTACCCTGTGCCGTCACAACTGTATCAGCAACGAGGAGAGGATAATCGGCACATCCGAATTTTTCATAGTTGACACGGTATTTTCCCAGTGTTGCTTGGTAGACAAAGTTTTTAGGGCAAGAAGAGACAATCGAGTCTTCATCAAAATCGATGGACTCTTGAAAAAAAGGGATACTAGCCGAGCGAAGAAGTTCGGCGCGGGTAATGGAAGAAGAACAAAGTCGTAGCATTAATACGCGTTACGAAGAACTACACCCATAAAAATAGCAATAACACCCAATGTAATATTTACCGGAACCATATATTGAGCAATCGGAGTCAACATTGCTTTTGCACGCCCTAGATCATTGTTGACAAGTGCTTTTTGTGCTTGATTTCGTCGGTAGATCATGACACCAAGGTTAATCGCCATAATCATCCAAATCGTCTCTTTGATATGAACGGTTTGATACAAACTCATCGCATAATCATCGATCACATTTCCCATCGCATCCATTGCCGCAGCTCTGAATCCAAGCCCTACTGCCATTATCACAGCTGTTACAATCGACACAATCGCAAACGGTGTTACGATGGTAAAAAGACGCTTAAGGGTATGTGCTGCCCGTTCCATTTTAATTTTTGGATCGGTAATCATCGCACACGATTGATGGACAGCAAAACGGATGGCAATCATCCCGCCGACCCAGATAACCGCACTGATAACGTGCAAAAAGATAATCGTTAGACGATAATCGGCAAACATTTGAACTAAAAATTCTTTCACGCAAGTTCCTTGGTAATATATGCCAATGCAGCTTCAAGTGCTTCATTTATCTTCGAAGGGTCTTTTCCACCCGCTTGAGCGAAATCTGGACGTCCGCCTCCACCGCCGCCAACGATTGGCGCGATAGCTTTGACCCAATCTCCCGCTTTTACGGAAGAGTTTTTGACCCCGCTGGCGAGTAGAACTTTATCGTCTTTGACTTGGAACAACATTACACAAATCGACTCATGTGCATTCTTAAGCTCGTCAATACGCTCTTTGATATCGCCCAATCCAAGTTCCGCTACAACAACTGCCGTAGTTCCCATCATCGTGACCGTGATCTCTTCTTTCGAAGAAGAAGCCAACGCCGTAATTTCGGTTTTAAGACTTTTTACTTGCTCTTTAAGGCGCTCTATTCCTGCCAATACATCGCGATTTTTCACGGATGCTTCCACCTCTTCGAGAAGATGGCGATTGGCTTTAAACACATTATATGCCGCATTTCCGCAGACTGCTTCGATACGTCGAACTCCTGCACTTACCCCGCTTTCTTTGATAATGATAAATGTCCCGATGGATGCTGTATTATCGACATGGATACCGCCGCAAAATTCAACCGATGCCGTCCCGAAATTGACAACACGAACCGTGTCACCGTATTTTTCACCAAACTGCGCTTTTGCTCCGCTTTTTTTCGCCTCATCAATACTCATCTCTTGGGTAACACCCTGTAATGCGTGAAGAATATGATAGTTGACCCGCTCTTCGGTCAGCGCAATCTCTTCATGACTCATCGCCTTAGGATGAGAGAAATCAAAACGTAAACGATTGTACTCAACCAAAGAGCCCGCTTGTGAAATATGTTCTCCTAACAGCTCATACAACGCTGCATGAAGAAGATGGGTTGCAGAGTGATGCTTGACGATTTCATTGCGTGACACATCCACAATCGCATCTACTGTTTCACCGACCGTTATCGTCTCTTTGACCTCGATATGGGAAAGATTTAATCCATGGAACTTTTTCGTTTGAGTGACAACGGCTTTATCTGCGAGCATCCCATTATCACCGCATTGTCCGCCGCTCTCCGCATAGAAAGGAGTTTGTTCGAGAAGAACCCACCCTTTTTGGTGTGAGTGGAGCTGTTCAACACGTTCGAAATTTTCACCCAATAGGGCTTGAATTTTGACTGGTGATTTAGTGGTGTCATATCCGATGAATGCATTGACACCGAACGTCTCTAAAAGTGTTTTAAAATCACCCTCGACTGCCATATCTCCCGAACCTTTCCATGCCGCTTTCGCACGAACACGCTGCTCTTTCATAAGAGTTTCAAACGTATCGGTATCGAGTGCAAGATTTTTCTCTTTGAGCATATCTTCGGTTAAATCCAACGGGAACCCAAACGTATCGTAAAGTTTAAACGCCACTTCACCGCTAAACGTCTCTTTGGTATTTTTGAGTTCTTCATTGAACAACTCGATACCCGATGCGATGGTTTTGAAAAAACGCTCTTCTTCGAGCATGATTTGCTCTTTTAAGACCGAGAGTTTTTCGACGATATACGGATATTGTGTCCCCATAAGCTCTGCTACAATATCCGCAATCTCAAACATAAACGGCTTGGTAAATCCAAGAAGATAGCCATGTCGAACCGCTCGACGTAAAATCCGACGAAGAACATATCCGCGCCCCTCATTCGAGAAATTTGTCCCTTGCGCAAGAAGAAAGGTAACCGTACGGATATGATCGGCGATAACACGGTACGATGCACCGCTTGCATAATCATACGGCTTACCGATAAGAGCTTCCACTTTACGGATAATCGGCATAAACAAGGTTGAGTCATAATTGCTTCGAACCCCCTCAAGCACCGCAACCGCACGCTCCAATCCCATACCTGTATCGATGGAAGGTTTTGGTAACGGCTTTAACTCTCCCTTAGCATTGCGCTCATACTGCATAAATACGAGATTCCAGATTTCGAGGAAACGATCCCCATCGCCTCCCATATAATCTTCAGGTCCATTGAAATGCTCCGCACCCTGATCGACAAAAATCTCTGAACACGGACCACACGGACCCGTATCTCCCATTTGCCAAAAGTTATCTTTGTCTCCCAGACGCATGATACGATCCGCAGAAATATGCTTCTTCCACATCTCCTCCGCTTCATCGTCACTTTCATGCACTGTTACCCAGAGTTTATCGATGGGAAGTTTCATCACTTCGGTAATAAATTCCCAAGCATGGGCAATCGCCTCTTCTTTGAAATAATCCCCGAAACTAAAGTTTCCAAGCATCTCGAAAAACGTATGGTGACGCGCCGTATGACCGACGTTTTCCAAATCATTGTGCTTACCGCCCGCACGCAAACACGTTTGCGAACTGGTCGCTCGCGGATTGGCAGGTGCTGGAATATCGCCCGTAAAAATAGACTTAAACGGTACCATCCCAGCATTGGTAAACAACAACGTTGCATCATCAGGAACAAGAGGCGAACTCGCCACACGGGTATGGTTTTTTGATTCAAAAAAGGCTAAAAAAGCTTCACGTACGTCCATCATGGGTTACTCACAGTGTTGATAAAATTGCGCGATTATAGCGAAGATGGGTTTAAAGAAAGAAATTAGAAAGAAATATTAGGGGGGGCCGAGGGGAAACCCCTTGGCACTGCTCAATTGAGCAGAGGTGCAAAAATACACATAAGCAAAAGCGCGAGCATAAGCTTATCCATAAGAAACCCCCTTTCATGCATTCTTTGGAGGGCAAAAAAAAAGGTCAAGGGGTAATTAATCCCTTGACCTCAGTCTTACCGCTCCATTGAACGCATGAAAAGTTATGCTCGCGTCAAAATTATACCATACAAAATAGAATATTAAGAAAACGCCCGATTCAAAGCACTAAACATCGCTTTGATCGAAGCAACCGTGATATCATTATCGCACCCGACACCAAAAAAATTCTGCCCATTTTCACTCTGAATCTCGATATACGCAACCGCTTCGGCACTGGAAAGCTCCCCGCGTGAATGCTCGCTATACGAAAGAATCTTAAAGTTATGTGAATACTCGACCATCAGAGCGTTTTTACACGCATCAATCGGACCGTTCCCCTGTCCTTCACTTCGAATTGTCTTTCCGTTATGCGTGTATTCGAGAACACATTTAGCCGAATGCTCTTTTGCGCTCTCTGAAATCACCGAATAATCCACAAACTCGATGTCGTGCGGTTCGCCGAAATAGGTTTTCTCGAAAATGTCTAAAATCTCTTCGCTTGAGAGTTCACGTCCTGCTTCGTCCGTTACTTTTTGAACGATGGTTCCGATTTCAGGGTGCATTTTTTTCGGTAATGAGTAGCCGAATTTATCTTCGAGCACGTAGGCTACGCCCCCTTTGCCCGATTGAGAGTTAATACGGATAATTCCCTCATAGTTACGCCCAACATCCGCAGGATCGATCGGAAGATACGGCACTTCCCAGAACGCATCGTCTTTGCCTCGCTGATATTCCATCCCTTTTTTGATTGCATCTTGGTGTGAGCCGGAAAACGCGGTGTAAACCAACTCTCCGACATACGGATGACGCTCATGGGTTTTCATGTCGGTACACTCTTCGACGATACGAACGACTGTTTCCAAATCACTGAAATCCAACTGCGGATCGACCCCTTGGGTATACATATTGAGCGCCAACGTGATGATGTCCACGTTTCCTGTACGCTCGCCATTGCTAAGCAACGTTCCCTCGACGCGATCCGCCCCTGCCAACAACGCCAATTCCGTTGCCGCAACCGACGTTCCACGGTCGTTGTGAGTATGGGTTGAGATCAACACGTGCTCACGATTGGTGAGATGACGGCTCATCCACTCGATCTGATCGGCATAGACATTTGGCGTTGCCATTTCTACGGTTGCAGGAAGATTGATAATCACTTTTCGCTCTGCGCTGATTCCCCAACGATCCGTCACCGCATTACAGATACGGGCAGCATATTCTAACTCCGTACCCGTAAAACTCTCCGGTGAATACTCCAAGCTGATTTCGCCATCATGTTTAAGGGCACGTTCTTTCACCATATCGACACCCTCTAACGCCAAAGCAATAATCTCATCCTGCTCTTTGCCAAACACGATTTTACGCTGTGCCGTAGAGGTGGAGTTATAAAGGTGTACAATCGCTTTCTTCACCCCTGCTAACGCCTCAAATGTTTTGTCGATCAAATGTTCACGAGCCTGCACAAGCACTTGAACCGTCACATCATCAGGAATCAAATTTTGCTCGACTAAGGTACGCAAAAAGTCAAACTCCACCTTAGAAGCAGAGGGAAACCCCACCTCAATATTCTTAAATCCAAGTTTTAGCAAGAGTGAGAAGAGAGAGAGTTTTTGATCCAAATTCATCGGGGTAATCAACGCTTGGTTTCCGTCGCGAAGATCGACACTGCACCAAATCGGAGCGTGCGTGATGGTTTTGGTCGGCCAAATACGATTTGGCAAATCAACTTGAGGATAAGGGCGATATTTGCCCGTGGACATGTTTTTCATGTGATAACTCCTAAAAATTTCTCTTCTCTATTGCTCTTGCTGGTGCAATAAGTGGCGTGATTATAGCAAAAAGGGCTTTTGTTGTTATATGTAAGCAAGCAAAATTAGGTACAATACTTGCTTTTATTAATTAAATTTAAAGGAGTCACGTGAATTCAATCACGATTGTTCACATTCACGATGATTTCACTTTCATTACTGAAGCAAAAAAGACGAGAAAAGGGACTGTTTTTTCTCCTAAAATACAGTTCACCGAACCCTATGAAATCGCCAATTACTTAAAAACTAAAAAGAAAATCTACCTTTTTTTCTCCACTGACAACATTCTCGAAGAGTCCATTCTTCTTCCCTCGGTTATCAAAAATGAAGCTACCATACAAAGCGCCCTCCTCGCCAAAATTCATGACAATAACATAATTTCTGAAACGCTTATCTTAAATAAACTTTATACTACGCTCGATCCAACGGGGGAAAGCGCCATCCATCGGTACGAAGGACTCTATGAAAAAGAAATTCTCTCGACTATCGCTCCCGTCCCTAAGCATGAATACCTTCGTCGTATCAGTGTAGAACGCTATGCTCTTTTCGCTTTGGCACAACACGCGTTTAAAGGACGAAGTTATCTTTGTGTCTATACGGAAGAAAAAAGAAACCTCATTGTTGCCGTAGACAACGGCACACTTTTATTTAGTCGTATCGGTTTTATGCAATCCGAAGATGAAACCGAACGGATTATGGAACAAATCAGCGACATCAATCGCACCGTCGCGTATGCGCATCAACAATACCGTGAAGCTAAGTTTGAGTTCATCGCTATTTGCGGAAATGTTGCCGATGGAGAGATCGTCCCGATGCAATTAAACGCCTCAACAGGTCTTGGCGTCACCGTACTGGCGCCGACCCTTATGGTCGATGGGCTGGAACCCAATGCGGCACAAAACACTGTTTTGGAAATCGGTATGCTGTTTTTAGATGACAATATGAATTTTCTCCCTAACAGTGTCAAAGCAGCTCGAGAGTTTTACCTAGGGAGTGCGATTGCGATTGCGATTGCTTTTGCATTTATGCTGTTTGGATTATTTCAAAGCCATGATGCCTACACCTCTTACCAAGCCTCTCTGGACGAATACAACACCGTAGAATCCAGACTCTACCAAACCCTGCTCAATACAGATACTCTGAATCAAAAACAACTCCAAGAGATTACAGCTCAACTCAAAAGTTCTACCCCCCTGCATCATCATGTTATCGACGATCTGATCCTTTTTGATAATGTTTTAAAACTTATCAAGCCCCAAGTCGTGAGTTTTACTGAGGGAGGAGAGCTGATATTGGATTTTAAACATCAATACAAAACACTTATGGAGCTTTATCTCTTTGAAAAAAACTTTCGATATGAGACAGGGAGGATCAAAGATACGCACGTCATCGCTGAATATAAAACTGACTACAATACCCTAACCTTTGAAGCCACTTTAAAATTAGGCGGTGTAGAACAAGCCGTAAATCAGGAAGTCGCCCAATGATACTCAAATGGTTCCTCACGTTTATCCTCCTTGTTTTTGGTATATTATTGCTTTCTTCCGTCACATGGTTTGATGGTAAACGCTCTTTGACCCAACAAGTCACCCAAGGATATCGTGATAATATCATCGAACTTCAAAACATCAAATACACAAATCAGTGGATTCGTGATGTCGTCATTCCCAATTTTTCAACAATGACCCTTTCCAAAGCCAATGCTGAACTGGATATGATCGATTTTTACGATCACTATGCGCATACCTATAATTTTAAAGTCTCTCAATTTATCTATTACGACACCTCCGCTAAAATGGATATCGGTTTTTCATTTATCCCTAAAAATCAAGATGCTATTGATCGATTCCTAGCTCTTTATTACGAAAAAGGATTTTTACAAATCCAAAATATTTCTTCAAAAGAGGGAACAATCAGTGGCGTATTAACCATTATCCAACCGATGCAAGGAGACATAAATGCATCTGGACAATAAATCACTCCTCATTCTCTCTTCACCCTTAATACTTGCAGCAGGAATATGGTTTTTTGCGGCAGATACACTCGTTGAAGGACTGAACTACTTTTTTGAACCCGTACAGCAACAAAAAACTTCCAGCTTAGATGAAAAAAGGGAAGCGTACAGTTTTATTACAGGAAACAAAGAAGAATATGTATCCCTTTTAAAAAAAATCGATTTACGCAATAAAAATCGATTTTGGATCAGCGAACGTCTTTATCAACCGTATTCACCTCAAGCAACCACTTCTGATACCCAGAGTCAGGGAGATTTAGGACTAAGGGCACCTCCCCCTCTTCTTCAATTTGGTGAGGGAAATATCACCGCTCCCCTATCAATACCACCAACATGGAGTGTTCAGATGGTACTTCCAGATCAAAAAATAGCCGTTATCAACAACCAAATCTACCACGTTGGTCAAAGCAGCAATGGGGTAAAATTGCTCGAAGTTGAATCCTCGAAAATACACATCCAAACAAAAAAGGGCTCTCAATGGGTAAAACTATTTCATTAATCGCATCATTATTTTTAGCGCTGATCTTCACAGGATGCTACACTGCCTCCCCTGCGACTCATCCCAAATTACTCAGCGAGCAAACTCGTAATGCAACCGCATCAGGAGAAATAAAAAAATTTAACGACCAAAATAAAAATACTCCTCCTCCGCCGATGGTCTTGCCAAACGTCTATCAAGATATCTCCCCCTTTAGCGGAAAGACCATCTCTCTCTCCGCCGAAAATGCCAACCTGCGCCAAGTACTGTATCTGATTTCCCAAAGCACCGGATTAAATCTCATCATCGACAGCGATGTTGATACCAATGCCACCATTACGCTGACACTCGACCGCGCTTCTACTGAAGACGCTCTCGATACAGTCATGGATCTCTCTGGATGTTCCTATACACTTAAGGGCAATATGCTCTATATCAAACAATATACACAGCGTACTTTTTCTATTCCCTATATTCACACCCAAAGTTCTTTTGATTCGACACTCGGCGGAGATATACTAGGAACAGCAGGAAGTGCCTCTACTGCAATCAGCGGTAAATTTGCTCTCAACTATAAAAATCCTGCCGAAGCCAATGATTTTTACAAACAGCTTGAAGCCAATATAAAAGAATCGATTAGCCCAAGTGGTAAATTTACCCTCAATAAATTTACTGGAATCCTCGTCGTTACCGATAAAAAATCGGTTCTTGACAGCATCGATGATATGCTCAAAAAAATCAAAAAAAGTGCCTCACGCCAAGTACTCATCGAGGCAAAAATTCTTGAAGTTGTCCTCAATGATACGCATCAACTGGGAGTCGACTGGGCTACACTGCCTGGAGCTATTGGAGATTTTTCATTTGGACAAGCATTAGGACTGGAAAACTTCAAAAAAGGTGGAGTACTCGCTTACAGCGACAAACATCTCAATGCCATTGTTACCGCTCTCGATACCGCAGGAGACATCCAAACCCTCTCTAATCCTCGTATCAAGGTTTCCAGTGGTCAATCAGCACTCATCACCTCCGGAAAACTCGTCCCTTTTTGGGATTTAGAAGTAACTCCTGGTACTTCTATTGGTACTATTTATACTCCGGCAATCTATGAATATACCCGCCGCGATGTTCTCGATGGTCTTTCGTTAGGAGTCACTCCAAAAATCACCGAAGAGGGGCAAATCATCCTCAATATCATCCCTGTCACCTCCAGTA
>JAGXHZ010000031.1 GCA_024635855.1 Sulfuricurvum sp. | reverse complement strand
GGAGAAATGGGCGGAATCGTTTTTTAGCCACATTGCAGGAATCTATCCGGACAAATTCAGCTTTTTCATCGGCTACCGAAACGATCTTGCTCACCAAATCGAAGCGGCATCCGATTTATTTTTGATGCCTTCACTCTTCGAGCCGTGCGGGTTGAATCAAATTTACTCCCTTCGCTACGGAACGCTCCCCATCGTTCGAGCAACGGGCGGGCTGGACGATACGATTGAAAACTACCAAAACGACTCATGGCACGGGACAGGGTTCAAATTTTATGACGCCACGGCTGACGCTCTTGTCAATACCGTTGGCTGGGCGGTTCATACATGGTACAATGACCCTAGCGGATTTAGACAGATGCAACACAATGCAATGACTCGACGGTTTGACTGGGACGTTGCAGGACGCGAGTATGAAGCCCTTTATTACACCATCAAAGAGGGGAGAAAAGAATGAATCATCCGATACGCTATGATATTTCGCGTTTGAGTGAGATGGATATTTATCTCTTCAAACAAGGAACGCATACCAAGCTCTACGATAAATTAGGTTCCCATACGATGATGCATGAGGGAAAATCAGGGGTCTATTTTGCAGTATGGGCACCCAATGCAGCCAGTGTCAGTGTGCGCGGGGATTTTAACGACTACGATACACTCACCCATCCTCTTGTATTACGTCTTGATGAATCAGGGATTTGGGAAGGATTTATTGAGGATATAGAGCAGGGAATCACTTACAAATATCACATCGTCTCGCAGTTTTATAACATCATCCATGATAAAAGTGACCCGTTTGGATTTTACGCCGAAGAACCGCCAAAATCGGCTTCAAGAGTGTGGAGCTTAGAAGATTATGGATGGGACGATAGCCAATGGATGCAAAACCGTCATGCCAATAATGCTCACGATGCCCCTATCAGCGTCTATGAGATGCACGTGGGCTCATGGAGACGAAAGGTAGAAGAGGGCGACCGCTTTTTGACCTACCGTGAGCTTGCCGTTGAACTGGTCGCGTATTTGTACGAGATGAACTACACCCACGTCGAGTTTATGCCTCTTACCGAGTACCCCTATTTTGGCTCATGGGGATATCAGGTTGTGGGCTATTTCGCTGCAACATCCCGTTTTGGTACACCGCAGGATTTGATGTATCTTATCAATGCTCTCCACCAAAATGGTATCGGGGTGATTATGGACTGGGTACCGTCCCATTTTGCGGTCGATATGCACGGACTGATTAACTTCGATGGAACCGCACTGTATGAACATAATGATCCGCGTCAGGGGTATCATCCGGAGTGGGGAAGCATCATTTTTAACTACGGGCGCAACGAAGTACAGTCATTTCTCATCAGCTCAGCGATGTTTTGGGTGGACAAATACCACATTGACGGGATTCGTGTGGATGCGGTCGCATCGATGCTGTATCTCAACTATGCCCGTAAAGAGGGGGAGTGGATTCCCAACAAAGACGGTGGAGACATCAATCTCGAAGCGGTAGAATTTTTGAAAAAACTCAACACCAGTCTTTATGGAGAATTTTCCGACATCTTGATGATTGCCGAAGAATCAACCGCCTATCCTATGGTAACCCGTCCTGTCGATGTTGGCGGTTTGGGATTCGGCTTCAAATGGAACATGGGATGGATGCACGATTCTCTCAAATACATGAGTTTTGATCCGATTCACCGACAGCATCACCACGCACAGCTGACGTTTAGCATGTGGTATGGTTTTGATGAGAATTTTATGCTTCCTCTGAGTCACGATGAGGTTGTCCACGTGAAAGGCTCCCTTATCAACAAAATGCCGGGAGATACGAACCAAAAATTTGCTCATTTACGTTCGTTGTATGGGTATATGATGGCGCATCCGGGTAAAAAACTTCTCTTTATGGGAGGCGAGATTGCCCAATATTCGGAATGGAATTTTGAGCGCTCTTTAGACTGGCACATCTTGGAAAATCCTCTTCATGCAGGTTTGAAAAAGATGGTCTCTGATTTGAATCGTATTTACACGAATGAGCCTGCCTTGCACCAGTTGGATGAAAAGCGTGAAGGATTTGAGTGGATTGATGACCAAGATTTTAGTCATAATTGCATCAGTTTTGTCCGCAAAGGCGCTAATCCTTTAGAAAAGGTCTATGTGGTGTGCAACTTTGCCGACGCAACACGCGAAAACTATAAAATGGGGGTCTTGGATGCAGGTGAGTATGTCGAGATTTTTAATTCCCAATCCTCTCTCTACGAAGGGTGGAATATCGGTAACGCAGCACCAATCATTGCGGTTTCAGAATCTACACACTCACGAGAGTTTACAATGACACTAACACTTCCCCCATTAGGGGTACTTTATTTCAAACATATACCACAGGAGAAAATATGATTTTTAAACACGATTTCGATGAGAGCCAAACTCCTATCCAAGAAGCTGCTTTTGCGAGTGTTCGTGAAGAATGCGATAGCCAAACAGTCGGTTATTATGCATTGCCCTCAGATTCTGATGGATTGATTGATCGCCTTGAGGATTTTAAACAAAAAAACTCTATTTATGCATCCGGAAAGATTCGTGATATTGCGATTGTCGGAATCGGCGGTTCTTCGTTGGGGACAAAAGGAATTGATTCGTTGCTAAAATCAAAAGCAACCAATCTTCGAACGTTACATTTTTTCGAGAACACCGATCCGATCATTATCTCAGAGACATTGAGCAAGCTCACAAAAGAGAATACCCTCTTTCTCATCATCTCAAAATCGGGAACAACGATAGAGACCATCTCTATTTTTAAAACAATTATTGCTCATTTTGGTTTAGAGATAGAGGGCAGTGATAAAGAACGAATCCTCATCATAACCGATCAGGATTCGGCATTGTCCAAATTCGGTGACCACTATGATCTTGCGCAGTTTTCGATTCCTCAGAACGTCGGAGGAAGATTTTCAGTTTTAAGTGCAGTGGGAATCGTCCCCTTAACATTGGCAGGATACGATACCAAAGCATTGCTTGAGGGAGCAAAAAGTTTCTTGCAGCGCTTTTTTGAGCGTAAAGAGGATCATCTTTTGACAAAAGCCTCATATCTCTACCTCAACAGCCACGAAAAAACGATCAATGTCATTTTTGCCTACGCCAATGAACTGGAAAATCTGTGTAAATGGTATGTTCAGCTGTGGGGAGAATCTTTAGGTAAAATCGACTCATCGGGCAAGAGTGTCGGGTTAACCCCTGCCTCGTTGATCGGTTCAGTCGATCAGCACTCATTTTTACAGCTGCTCATCGAGGGACCCAAGGATAAGACGGTCACTTTCCTCACGATTGAAGATTTTGAAATGCCTCTCGTTATCCCGAATATTTCCCTAAAATATCTCGAAATGACCGATTTCGTTAACACCAAAAATTTCAATACCCTCATCAACCTTCAATGCGATGCGACCAAAGAGAGTCTGGACATGAACGGTATCCCAACCGATCATATTATGTTTCCTAAGCGCGATGAAGCGAATATCGGTACGCTTATCATGTATTATGAACTCTTGACCTCTTTGGTCGGTGCGATGATGCACATTCACACCTACGATCAACCGGGCGTTGAGCTTGGTAAACAGATTTTGTATAAAAAATTTAAAAGCTGAGCTGGGATGATTTTACACGATTACGAATTTGATTCGAAATACTCTACGAGCGTCGCTTATTTTTCGATGGAATTTGCTATTCATCAAGCATTGAAAATTTACTCCGGCGGTTTGGGGTTTTTATCAGGATCCCATATGAGAAGCGCTTACGATCTGCGACAAAATGTAGTTGGTATCGGTATCTTGTGGAGCTTTGGCTATTACGATCAATTGCGTACTGAAAAGCGTTATTTAAAAGCGGAATTTATCCGTAAACATTATTATTTTCTCGAAGATTTGGGTGTTCGGGCGACGGTCACTATTCACTCGCAAGAGGTTCATATAAAAGCATTTTATTTACCGCCTAATATTTTTAGCTCTGCCCCTCTTATTTTACTCTCAACGGACATTCCAGAAAACGACTTTTTAGCACGTACCATCACCCATAAACTCTATGATAGCAATGAAGAGACTCGTATTTCGCAAGAAATAGTGTTGGGAATTGGCGGTGTAAAAGTACTTGAGGCATTAAAGCAAAAAATTGATATCTATCATATGAACGAAGGACATGCTCTTCCTCTCGTGTATGAACTGTATGCAAAATATCAGGATATGGAGAAGGTTAAAGAGAAGGTTGTCTTTACTACCCATACCCCTGAAGATTCTGGAAATGAGCAGCACAGTATCTTTTTACTCCATAAATTTGGATTTTTTAACGGTCTTGATTTGAGTACCGTGCGGACGATTATGAAAATGGAAAATGATGAAACCTTTAATCTCACCGTCGGAGCCTTGCGTTCATCGAAGATGACCAATGCCGTGTCAAAATTTCATGGTGCAGTAGCGAATCGGATGTGGGAACAGTGTGAAGGACGTTCCGAGATAACCTATATTACCAATGCTCAAAATCGCCGTTTTTGGACCGACAAAGGGATGCTCTCTGCTCTCGATGAACATGAAGATTATGCATTAGTTGGTCGTAAAAAGCACATGAAACGTCTATTATTCAATGTTGTAGCTGATCAGACGGGCAAAATGTTTGATCCGGATATCTTGACCATTGTATGGGCCAGACGCTTTACGGAATACAAACGCCCAGGACTTCTCAGACATGATTATGAACGCTTTAAACGTCTTTTAGAACGCACTGAAAAACCGATTCAAGTTATTTGGGCGGGTAAGCCTTATCCATTCGATACCAATGCCATCAATGCTTTTAATGAATTAATCCATAGCAGTCATTGCTTCAAAAATATGGCGGTACTTGTTGGATATGAACTCGAATTGTCAGCAATGCTTAAAAAAGGTTCCGATTTATGGCTAAATACCCCCAGAGTTTCCAGAGAAGCCAGCGGTACAAGCGGGATGACGGCAAGTATGAATGGATCGATCCATCTCTCAACAGACGATGGATGGCATCCTGAATTTACTAAACATGGCTGTAACTCATTTACAATCCCTCCCATTGACCACACGACACCAATCGAGGTTCAAGATTATGAAGATAACAAAAACTTAATGGATATGCTTGAAAATGAGATCATTCCAATGTACTACGACAAACCTGAGCATTGGATACAAATCATGAAAAGTGCAATGTCCGATGTTCTTCCGGCATTTGATTCAGGACGCATGGCACATGAGTATTATCTCAAAATGTACGATTACACTGCGTAAAAGGGAAAATATGAAAATTGTTATTTGTGGTATGAGTGGATTTGTCGGAAGTGCGTTACGTACTTATTTACTAAAACGATCCGATACGGTTGTGGGCTTGAGTATTCGTAGTGATACTTCAGTCGAAAAAATAGTTGAAACGATTGAAAGTGCAGATGTGGTCATTTATCTCTCAGGTGCCAATATTTTGGGGAGATGGAGTGAGAGTTATAAAAACATATTACGTCAAAGCCGTTTGGAAAGCACCGATAAACTTGTAGCCGCTATTGCTGCATGTAACACTCCTCCTGCTACGTTTATAAATGCATCTGCGGTCGGTATTTATGACGGAGAACACCAGCATACCGAAGTCTCTGAATTCTTTGCCGATGATTTTTTGGCTACTTTGGTCATGGATTGGGAACAGGCAGCATTTGCAGCACAAGGAACGCGTGTATGCGTGATACGATTTGGAGTTGTATGCGGGAAAGGAGGCGGTGCAATGCAAAAAATGTTGCCTCCTTTTAAAATGGGATTGGGTGGTAAAATGGGAGATGGAACGCAAATGGTTTCGTGGATTCATTTAGATGACCTTGTTCGTGCTTGTACCTTTTTGATTGACCATGCTGACTTGAACGGCGTCGTAAATTTCACGGCACCGCATCCCCTTAGTAATGAGTCTCAAACCAAAATTATTGGAAAAGTATTGCATCGTCCAACCTTTTTTACACTTCCGGCATGGCTTGTCAAACTTGCTTTTGGTGAAGGTTCATCGGTTATGCTTGATTCGAAAGAGGTGTATCCGGAGAAACTTTTGAAAAATGGATTTAAGTTTTTATATCCGTCATTTGAAGAGGCTTTGCGTCAGATTGTATCACGTGATTGATACAGGTCAATAATTAAAGCGTATAAAAAGATTATAATCTCTTTTTTTAGGGAGAGAGACGATGATAACACCCGATTTTTTTAATGATGTTGCACCCATAGTAGTGCGTGATCCGCTCTCTGAGGTACTTGGAGCTGCGAGTAACGGTATAATTGATTTCACGTATAGAGATGTAGTAAAACTCGCTGGTCATTCGTGTCCTACAGTAGCTGGTGCATTTTTGATGGTGCAAGAGGGACTTAAATCACTGTATGGGGATAAAACGCCTGTGCGCGGAGAGATTAAAGTTCTAATGAAGGGTACGCTAGGTGAGGGAGTCGTAGGGGTTATTGCAAATGTCGCCTCTATGATTACAGGCGCAACCGATGTGGGTGGCTTCCATGGGCTTGCAGGAAAGTTTGATCGACGACAGTTGCTTTTTTATGATACAGAGATAGAAGGAGAGATGGCACTTGAGCGTGTTGATACGGGTGAACGAGTAACCCTTAGCTACAATCCCTCTTTTGTTATGAGTGACCCACGCATGGGTGAGTTGCTTCCTCTGATTGCATCGGGTCGTGCGGATACGACGCAGCGAGAGTTATTTGCTATGCTTTGGCAAGATCGTGTAAAGCGAATTTTGATAGAGCATAGAAGCGATCCTCGACTGTTAAAATGCACGATACGTTAAGAAATTAGCGTATTCGCAGTGCTTCGATTGATTTGATAATATTTGCTTCAATAAACGGCTTAACGAGATATCCGTTAACCCCTTTTTTAATCATACGAAGCACATTATTTCTCCCGCCTTCAGTGGTTGCCATGATGATGCGGGTCTTTTTGTAGGCAGGATTGGCACGAATAATATCCACGACTTGCTCTCCCCCCATAATAGGCATATTCCAATCAAGCATCATAAGATCAACGGAAGCATTTTTCATCTGCTCAAGAGCCATTTCGCCATTTTCTGCTTCTAAAAAAATGGTTTCAGTTCCTACAATTCTCCTTAAAACATTTCTCAAAAACATTCGTACAATTTTGCTATCATCTACCAAAAGAACCGTCATATTTTCAACTCCTACTCAATCGTATAATGATGAATTATGCCATTATGAAGATTAAGGTATCTTTTTTATAATAATTTTAATTTTGGATGAGATACTCTTCGAAATCGATGGTTTCGGTTTCGAGAACAGGATTAAGAGCATGAACACTATACGGTCGAACGCTGTCACGTGTTCCACTTATAAGTGGATGCCATGATGGGAGTGGTAAGTTGTGGTGGAGTAAACGATAGGCACAAGTCGGAGGCAGCCAGTCAAATTCAGAGGCTCTTTTGACAGTCAGGGCTGTACATTCGGGGACAAGTTTTTGTCGATTTGGATAATCACTGCATCCTGCCGTTTTGAGATCATAGCAACGGCAAACAACTCGTGTCATTAAAATAGGGGCGTCTTCGACATCTTCGTCTTGGAGTTTGTGCAAACAGCACACTCCGCAACCGTCGCATAATGCTTCCCACTCTTCATTGGTAAGTTCATGGAGTTGTTTGGTTTCCCAAAAAGGATTTGTATATTTTTTCATAATGGAAGTGTAGCATTAAATCTCTTGTTTACCGACTATTTTAACCGTAGTTCCAGTTCTTCGAGTGAGAAAATAGTGTCATCTTTCGTACTAAATTGTTGATGTCCTAGAGTAACAAGATTGTGCGAAGCCAATAAGAGAGGGGTGAATACATCAAGATTGATTGGGGAAGGGGAGTCTGATAGAATGACGAAATCATCTCCGTGCAGACGAAAAATTAAGTTATCAGGATAAGAAGTGCGCAGTAAATTGACAAATGAGTTTAGGAATCCATCTCCTTTATCCCATCCATGGGTATTGTTGTACGCTCCAAAGTTGTGAATAAAAATAATATTGATGTATTGTGTTACGGGATTATTTCGATTTTGGATTAAAACCAAATCGAGATAATTTTGATTATAGGATTTGGTCATTGAATCTTCAAAAAAGAAAGCAAAACGCTTTTTTTCCATCTCTGTGGAGGGGAGTTGGGAAGTACTTGTATCAATCGTAATGTTTTGAAATACATCAAGTGCTATTTGAACAACTTCAGGATGAAACTGGATTGCTGAGAGGCTTTTAATCTCTTCTAGTGCGCGCTCAATACTCATTCTTGGTTTATAGATACGATTGGTGGTCATGGCATCGAAGGCATCGGCAACAATCATAATCCGTGAAAGCGGTAATATATCCTCTTCTTTGAACCCATGGGGGTATCCTCTACCATCGTAGCGTTCATGGTGAGCGGCTACAATTTTTGAGAGTTCTACATACATGGGGATTTTTTGGAGCATTGACGCTCCTGTTGAG
>JAGXHZ010000030.1 GCA_024635855.1 Sulfuricurvum sp. | reverse complement strand
ATGTATTGATTGTTCGGACACCGCGTGATGAGAGTGTCTCTTTTCCGGCATCTCACTGCATGAGCTGTAATACACCCCTGCGTGCTTGGCATAATATTCCCATTTTTTCATGGCTTTTTTTACGAGGAAAATGCAGTTTTTGCGATGCTAAAATATCGGCACAATACCCTGTTATTGAAATATTCGGCGCTTTGATTTTTCTCTTTACCGCCATGAAGCTGGGTATGAATCTCCACGCATTTGGAATAGCACTCGTATTCACCCTTTTACTTGCCCTCTCTGTTATCGATTTTTATTACAAAATGGTTCCCGATAGCCTGAACCTCGCCGCTCTCACATTCGCTATTTTGAGCGCAACCTCATTGGGACAGTTGGGCTACAATTTTACCAATGCCCTCCTCTTTGCCGGCGGGTTTACATTGTTGCGTTTTTATCTCTCCTATGCTTTGAAAAAAGAGGCGATGGGAGAAGCGGACATTATGATTGCTGCAACTATGGGTGCCGTGCTTGGAGTCCAACTTGCCCTTGTTGCTATCTTTCTTTCAGCACTGCTGGCATTACCCGCATTGTTGCTTACCCAAAACAAAGAAGATGAAGATTCCCAACAACTTCCGTTTATCCCGTTTTTAGCGATGGCAACGTGGATTGTCCTTATGTTTGATACCCACGTATCAGTCTATCTAGCAGGTTTATATGGGTAAATTGCGCCGCTATATTTTTTCTCATCTAAACGTACTTTTTTTCTCTATATTTATCCCGTTGTTTACCATCGCATCGGTTATTTTTATGATAAAACTGGCTACCTATACGGCGATTATTCAGCTCAATATAGGTGAAATGGGGAAACATTATCTCTTTGTTTTACCCGAATTGTTGTTTTACACCCTCCCCATTTCCTTCGTTATTGCAAGTGCCCTCACCCTTTATCGTCTCTCCAATGACAATGAAATGGTCGTGGTTTTTTCACTGGGAATCTCTCCGGCATTTTTAGTACGGATATTGGCTCTCCCTGCTTTTTTACTGACAATCCTTTTATTGGTTAATTATCTGATCGTGACTCCGTATATCAATTCAATATCCAAAGATTTCTTATCTCAAAAAAAAGAAGAAGCAAAATTTAACCTGACGGCCTCCGAATTCGGTCATAATTTTGGTGATTGGATGCTCTTCATCAACAAAAGCGACAACAATACTCGAGCCTATGGAGACGTCGTCTTATTTAATAAAGATCTCAAAGAAGAGGTTCTTTTGGTAGCGCATACCGCTGAACTTATCAATGCAGACGGCAATTTGCAACTGCGTCTCAGCGACGGCGAAGGATACACCTATAAAGATGAGAACCTCAGAAGAATGAACTATAAACATCTCACTATAAATGATGTTATAAAAAGCGACAGTAACTTTTACACCAATACCCTAGAGTATTGGACCGCATCACCAACCGATCAGAAGTTTCGGACACGCCTGCTTATAACCAATGCCCTTTTAAGCCTGTTCCCCACCCTCTCACTTTTTCTAATCGTTGCGCTTGGCGTTGTTCACGCACGTCACCAAAAACGTTGGATTTATTTGTGGCTCTTTATTTCCGTTATCATTTTTTATTCCTGCGCAATCATTACCCAACAGTGGCTTGGATTCCACGCCATTTGGGCAGTTTCGCTTGGCTGGCTTATTGGGACTTACTTGATTTATAAACGGCTTGTGGGTAATCGCTTTTGAATCGTGTCAAAATCACCATGAGCTACAACGGCTCGGCGTTTATGGGTTCACAACAACAACCTGACACGACGAACACCGTCATAGGAACCCTCATCATAGCATTACGGCGATTGCAGATCCACGCCCTCCCAAAAGGTTCAGGAAGAACCGATCGCGGTGTTCACGCTACACACCAAGTCATGCACCTTGATTTACCTTTGTATTGGAGTGATCTGCGACGTCTCAAAGATATGCTTAACATGCAGCTGCCCGCTACCATTCGCATTGGACGCATCGAGTTTGTTGACGCTGAATTTCATGCTCGCTACACAGCACGTAAGCGAGTCTATCGATACATCCTAAAAGAGGGAAATACTAACCCTTTTGAGGATGACTTCATCACTTTTGTCTCCTCTCTCAACGCTGAAGCCATCATCGATGCGATCAAACTTTTCGAGGGAACCCATAATTTTGAATTTTTTAAAAAAAGCGGAAATGATTTAGAGCATTTCACCCGTATCATCTATCGTGCTTACGCCTACAAGCACAAAGGGTATTTAGTCCTCTGTTTTGAAGGAAGCGGTTTTTTACGCTCACAAATCCGTCTTATGGTCGGATTTTTACTGCGTATCTCTGCTGGTAAATCAACCAAAGAGCAGTTACTCGAACAGCTAAACTGTATCAAACGCCACTCCACCGACATCGCTGCGCACAACGGCTTATATTTAACACACATAAAATATTAGTCCTATAGACTCAACTATGTTGACACTTCTTGCATTATTAATCCAATTTCGTTAAAATCGCACCACATAAAAATAACCAAAGGAATTCACCATGGCAAAACATCAATTTCAAACCGAAGTCTCACAAATTTTACATCTTATGATCCACTCTCTTTATTCAAATAAAGAGATTTTCGTCCGCGAACTCGTATCGAACTCTTCGGATGCACTCGACAAACTTAATATGCTCGTCCTTACCGATGACGCGTACAAAGGAATCTCATTTAATCCCCGTGTTGACATCATCATCGATAAAGAAGCGAAAACTCTCACCATCAGCGACAGCGGTATCGGGATGAACGAAGCAGACTTGGTTGAAAACCTCGGAACCATCGCGAAATCAGGAACCAAAGCGTTCCTAGACAAGCTCAGCGGAGATCAGAAAAAAGACTCCAACCTTATCGGTCAGTTCGGTGTCGGTTTCTATGCGTCATTTATGGTAGCGGATAAAGTTGAAGTTATCAGCCGTAAAGCTGGAGAAGAGCAAGCCTACAAATGGAGCTCAATGGCAGGGTCAGAATATGATCTCGAACCCGCAGAGCGTGATACTCACGGTACGAGCATCATCATGCACCTAAAAGACGATGAAGCAGAGTTCCTAGAGACTCACCGCATCGAAAGTATCATCAAAAAATACTCCAACCATATCCCGTTCCCGATTTTCATGGACAAAGAGGAGTGGGTAGCAGCTGAAGAGGACGAAGATAAAGGGCACAACGAGACCAAAAACGTCCAAGTCAACAAAGCGAACGCATTGTGGACAATCGGTAAAAGCGACATCAGTGAGGAAGAGTACAAAGACTTCTACTCCAGCATCGCGCACGATTCAAGCGAGCCGTTGCTATGGATGCACAACAAAGCGGAGGGGGCGTTAGAATACACGACCCTCTTTTACGTGCCGTCTAAAGCACCGATGGACTTGTACCGCGTCGATTACCAAAGCGGTATCAAACTCTACATCAACCGTGTCTTTATCACCGACGATGAAAAAGAGCTTATGCCGACATACTTGCGTTTCCTTCGCGGGGTGATCGACTCTGCCGACCTTCCTCTCAACGTCAGCCGTGAAATCTTACAGAGCAACCGCGTTATGGCAAAAATCAAAAATGCTTCGGTCAAAAAAGTGCTTACAGAACTCTCAAAAGTTTCTGAAAACGATACCGAAAAATACGTCGCCTTCTACAAAGAGTTCGGTAACGTCCTCAAAGAGGGTCTTTACAGCGACATGGGCAACCGTGAAAAAATCTTGGAACTTCTCAAGCTTAATACATTAAATTCCGCAGAGCCGGTAATGTTCAGCAAATTCGTTGAAGGGGTAGACGCAGAGAAAAAAGAGATCTATTACATCACCGCGAAAATGTCTCTCCAAATGCTCAAAAACTCTCCAAGCCTAGAGCGTTTCAAAGCAAAAGAGATTGATGTCCTCGTATTGAACGAAGAGATCGACACCATCGTATTCCCAATGGTAAGTGAGTACAAAGAGTACAAATTTATCAACGTCACCGATGCCGTTCTCGAAGAGAGCGAAGAAGAGAAAAAAGAGCACGAAGAGACAGCAAAAACGCTCGAAACATTCATCGGACAGCTCCAAAACGCATTGGGTGAAAACGTATCAAAAGTCGAAACAACCTTCGACCTCACCGACTCTGCCGTATGTCTAAAAATCGACAAAGAAGATTCAGGCTACATGATGGCACAGATGATGAAACAGTTCGGAAACATGGGCGGAGATCTCCCAGCACCAAAACAAATCCTACAAATCAACCCGAACCATGAGTTGATCAAAAAGCTCAGTGATTCAGCGGATATGAATCTTATCGACGATGCGGCGCATGTGTTGCTCGATCAGGCGAAACTTTATGAGGGTGAAACCCTTGCGGATACCGCAGGGTTTATCGCACGCCTTAACCGCATTATGGCGAAAGCGCTGTAATCTCTCCGTTATTCCCGCGAAGGCGGGAAAATATTTTCTTATTTACTTCCATCTAATATCATAAAACTTTCCATTCTAATATCTTTACTTTTAAGATATAATCAATAAAGCAATAAACTTAACAGCAGGGAAGAATTTAATGTTATTTGATAATGAATTCATAGAAACGATTTCGAATAATCCAGTCAACTCAGTTGTAGAAATAATCGATAAGGCTATATCATGTCTTGATCTGAATGGTACTGAATGGACCAATGAAGAAAATGAAGTACTTTTTGAAGCATTCTCATTACTTCTAAGCGTACTAGAAAACTTTGAATTAAATACAATAACAGAAGTTCCTAAATTAATTGGTTCGATAAAGGAAGATTGTCCAAAAATAAATAATTTTTTCAAAGTAGTACGTACAGAGTATCAAGAAAAGGCCATGGATTTTCGCTTGGATTTAATGAAAAAAAGATTTGATAATGTACTTGGACAATCTTTTGTATATGAGTTTTCACAAGGAGATGTGAATAGAATCCAAATATTAATAAATGAATTAAGACAACAAATAAATTCATCTAATCTATTTGAAAATAAACATAGAGAACGACTATTAAAAAGACTGGAGCGGCTACAAATAGAAATGCATAAAAAGATGTCAGATTTTGATAAATTTTGGGGTCTCATTGGTGATGCTGGAGTTGTTTTAGGAAAATTTGGAGAAGATGCTAAACCATTTGTAGATAGAATCAAAGAAATATCAGATATTGTTTGGAGAACACAATCAAGAGCTGAAGAACTACCTTCTGGTACTCCACCTCCATTATTACGAAATGATATTGAATAATTTCTCTCGCTCCCACTCTCCTGAGTCGGTACGCAGATCACGCAAAAAGGATATCCCTCGTTCCCACTCTCCTGAGTGGGAATGCAGACAACTTTTTAACACAATATCAAATTATGATACAATAACCCTATCAAAATAAGTCAAATAAGGTTTGTCGTGAAATTTCACTCGTTTCTTCTTATCCTATCTGCTATCATCATCTCCGTATGCAATCCTGCAAATGCTGAAGATATTAACCTTCTTCCGAAATATGGATTATCCTCCAAAAACGAAACACAAAAAATAGCTGATGAAAAATTTCTTATGGGTATCGACAATCGCTACAAGGGAAATCGGAAAAAAGCTGCTGAAGATGTTTCACTCAGCGGATGGCAGTTTTTGCGTCAAGGCAATACGTCCGATGCAATGCGTCGCTTCAATCAGGCTTGGATGATCGACAATACCAACGGCTTCGCATTGTGGGGAATGGCCACAATCTCAAGTATCAGAGGAAATGTCGATCAAGCCTTAAAACTATTCAGCGAGGCTGAACTTTTTGTGGGTAACGACATCGATTTTTCTGTTGACTACGCTAGGAGCGTCGGATTTGCTGGAATACAATCAAATAACAAAAAGCTTCTTCAAGATGCTCTCAGCCGTTTTACCAAAATCCACGAGCGAGCACCTCAACACACTTTGAACTTACAGAATTGGGCAATCATACTTTTCTCCATCGGCAATTTTTCAGAAGCATGGAAAAAAATCACATTGGCGGAAGCAACACCCCGTTATGCCGAGCTTGACAAGAACTTTATTGCAGCGCTTCAAGCCAAAATGCCTCGTCCATAATCCCTCATTCCAAACGTCCTCGTTGGGAATGCAGACTGATGGTATACACTCCAAAGCTGGAGCTTGGGAGCGAGGAAACATTCCAGACGATGAACACTCTGAGAGTGAGGAACGCTGGATTTTATTGGGCAAAAGTTTGCAATCAACCGTCTTGTTGATTGTCCATACTTATCGGGAAGTT
>JAGXHZ010000029.1 GCA_024635855.1 Sulfuricurvum sp. | reverse complement strand
CCATTGCGCCAGATTATGGTCATGGGTAATCAGCAACACTCCCATCCCCTCTAAATGTTCCACAATCAGTTTCATAATATCAAGCTGATTGAGATTATCCAATGCCGACGTCGGTTCATCGAGAAGTAAAAGATGCGGCTTCATAAGCAGTGCACGTAAAATTGAACACCGTTGCAGTTGACCGCCGGAAAGCTTATGAGGGAGTGCCTCCAAATGCGATTCATCCAAACCCATTTGAGACAACAATACTTCGTATCCTTCCATCGATACAACATCTGCTATTTGTGCACGAATGGTATACGTGGGATGAAATGAGCTATACGGGTCTTGAAATACCTGCGAGAGCGAAAGAGACTCAATCTTTCCTTTGTGAGGCTTCAAACGCCCTAAAATTAGTTCAAACAGCGTTGATTTTCCTACACCGCTGGGACCTACTATCGCTTTTATTTCGCCTTTGTTCAGGGTTAAAGAAAAATTCTCAAAGAGCGGCATCTCTTTTTTATATCCAAAAGAGATACTATCAACATCTAAAACGGACTTCAACGAATTTGACCTTTGCCATACACTTTGTATTTGTACGTCGTTAATCCCTCAACACCCATCGGTCCTCGCGCATGAAGCTTGTTGGTACTGATCCCCACTTCTGCTCCGAATCCAAATGCTCCTCCATCCGTAAAACGTGTTGAAGCGTTGACGTATACCGCTGCCGCATCGATTGCATCCATAAAACGCTCTGCGATTGTAATATTCTCCGTAATAATAGCTTCAGAGTGACCCGAACCAAAACGGACGATATGCGCAATCGCCCCCTCTACCCCATCAACCACGCGAATATTGAGAATATTGGCAAGATATTCAGTATCATAATCTTCTTCAGTAGCTTCCGCCATATCGACGATCTCGCGCGTCAAGTCACATCCTTTCAGCTTTGTATGAGCATGCTCAAACGCTTCTTTTAAAATCGGCAATAAAGTCGAAGCGATCCTTTCATCAACAAGCAAAGTTTCCATCGAATTGCATACACCCGGACGCTGAACTTTTGCATTTAGTGCAATGGCAATGGCATTTTCAATATTTGCTTCTGAATGTATATAGGTATGGCAAAGCCCCTTATCGTGCTTGACAACCGGAACACTGGAGTTTTGACTCACATAACGGATCAGTCCCTCACCTCCGCGCGGGACGATCAGATCCACATAACGATCCATCTTGATAAGTTTCGCCACCCCTTCACGTGAAGAATCGGGGAGAAGTGCTATAAGTTCTTTTGGGAGATTATTACGGATCAAAACCGCTTGCAATACTTCTGCTATCGCAATATTGGAAAGTTCTGCCTCCTTGCCCCCTTTTAGGACACATCCGTTTGAGCTTTTAAAACACAACGCCGCCGTATCCGAAGTGACATTGGGACGCGATTCATAGATAATCCCGATGACACCGATGGGGATACTCACTTTTTCGATTTTGAGTCCTGCTTCAGTCACCCAACCCTCAAGCACACGACCTACGGGATCTTTAAGTGCCGCAATCTCTTCAATCGCAACCGCCATCGCATCAATGCGTTTTTCATCCAATAGTAAACGCTCTTTCAACGAAGAGGTCAAATTTTCCTCTTGGGCATGGCGCATATCTACAGCATTCGCTTCAAGTATATTCATGGTATTGGCACGTAAACTTTCTGCCATCTCACGTAAAATTCGATTACGTTCGCTTCCCGTCATGGTTGCTAAGACACGGCTTGCTGACTTTGCTTTTTCTAAAAATTGTTCCATTTATTTATCCTTCGTACAACGTATACGTATTAATTTATCTCACCGTTAATAAATACAGAAAGTTGAGAAAAATTTTTACTCTCAACCAATTCCTCCATCGTCGTGATCACATTGCTTTTACTGAAATTTTTCTGATACCTCAATACCTCATTCATCAAATCGTGACAACGAGAAGCATCTTTAGACTCCGCTGCGTCTTTAAGCTCATTTAGTATCGTCATGAAAAAGATATTCTTTTTGAGACGATAAAAAATATCATTCTCGTCCGATTGAGAATGAACAGTAACACGAACTTCCGGTAATTCTACCTCTTCCGATATAATTTCCTCCATACCGTTTACGTCTAAAATCTCTTTCTCACTTTGCGTAGACGATGACACTTGAGTAGGAACTCGACGTTTAAACACACGAAACAATACGGCTGTCAAAACAAGCACTCCTGCAATAATAATCCAAAACGGCACAATTTTTTCTTCATCATTCATCGGAGGATTTTTTGCTTCTATTATCTTTACTTTGGTACTCTTTTCCACTTTTTGTAAAATTGAACGATTAACGTCTTCAACAACAGGGACTATTTGAGTATGTTCTAAAACAATAGCACCCTCGGTTGGACCAAAATAGCCATTACTATATGCATCAGGATAAAGATGTTCAAACTGCTTTATAACTTGATTGGTGATTGCTTTAGTCTCTAGTGGCTCAATCGCAAGAATAAATGCTTTTCCTGAAGAGCGTGCTACGATCTCGTAGTGATATTTTTCTTGGATAGCACGTTCATCAGCCCCTAACTGACTATCTAAAATTGCGAGTTTTGCTTTAGCCTCATCAAATGTTGGAAAGGATGCCAAAACAACCTTATATCCTTTTGCTTCGCTTGCATATCCATAAACAGCTGACAAAATAACCAGCCATCCGATCATCCATACTTTGAATCCATATTTCATCATTGCTCCATTGCTTTTTCGAAGGCATTAACCTTCTCCATTACATGTTGTATTAAAGGCTCTATTATCGCATATTTTAGCCCTTTCTCAGCCAAAAATGCTTCTATTGACTCCGTATCAAAAAGCTCAATAGATCGAACCAAGTCAAGCAATTCTCCATAAAATCCTATACCGTCCAGCACAGCATCTTCAATCTCATACGCGATATTAAGTTTCGAAAGCACGTCTTTTTGAGGCATATTGAAAAGTAAATGGATGAGTGAAAGCATCCCTGTAAAGTAGGCTTTTGAGATATCTTCTTTAGAGGCTTTTGGATTTAGCATGCGAACCAAAGCAGACATCATCTCTGTGCGATTCACCACCATCAGTAACAATGGAGCTCTCTGCGGCGTTTGGCTTTGTGCATCCGAAAACATCATCAGCATAATCCAGTTTGAAATCGGGTCACGACCCATCAATGTAAGAACTTGCTTCATGGATGAAACCGGATTTTTGAGTGAAAAAGCTGCCGAATTGATAAAACGAAGAAGTTTTAGGCTAATGGCATGGTTGCTTTGAAACGCATCCACAAGTTCAGGTATTTCAATCTCGCTTTGTAATAAATTCCATAAATGAAAAATTCCCTCTTGCTCGGCAGAAAATGAACTGTTTTTAATGATATTTGGCTCAGAAATAAAATAGCCCTGAAAAGCATCCAACCCTATCGATAAACACAACTCATACATCTCGTGGGTCTCAATTTTTGTACCGATTACCTGAATACCCACCTCATGAAGAAGTGGAATACTATGTCCTACCTGAGATAAATCACTGCGAGAAGCATCGATTTTCAAGTAGCTCAAAAAAGGTAAGATCAGCGCATATTTTTGAATAGTCTCATCATCATAAATACACTCATTAAGTGCAAAAAAGTACCCTTGCGCCTTTAAAGAGAGCATTCTTTGGACCAGTGCTTCATCGATTACCGTATCTGCAAAGAGCGAATAAACAACTTTATCATTCGGAAGTAAATCAATAACATCATAATCAAGAAACTCTCGATTCACTCGAATAAATCCAATATGTTTGCCTAAGACGGTCTCCATCGAGACCAATAAATTACTAATAACAGCAGCTGTAAAACCATTGTCATCATTGTGTCCTGATTCACGGTAAAGCAAATCGTACGCAACAATTTTGGCTTTTGCATTGATAATAGGTTGGCGTCCGAGATATCTATCACTCATATATGTCCAAAAATAGTTAATTATAAAGATTATAACAAAGGTTGACTGGGGTTATCTAAAAGAGGAGATGTTTTTCGGTTTGGTTTGCTAACGCATCCGCTTGGTTGCGAAGATCTAAGATAAAATCATCAAAGATACTCTCTAATATCTTGCATTAATCTATCCAGTTGGACCTTGTACTGATCGAAAAGGCTAAAGTAGCTCTGTTCGTGAGTGTCACTGAGAGCTAATTTCATGTTTGAAGCAATTTCTCCGAGTTTTTGAGCCCCGATGTTTGCAGCTACACCGATAATATCAAGCAGTAATGCATCAGCAGCTTGAAGATTATGTGAGCGTAAAAGTTCTCCTAACTTATCAGAAGAATTGGCATAGTCAGTCATAAACTCGGTTAAAATTTCACGGTAAAAATCCTCATCTCCTCCACACGTTTGAAGTCCTATATCGGTATCTAAATTTTTTCTCATTACAGCTTCTGCAGGCTCATCTATATGAGTTTCTTTACCTGTATATGCATAGATGATTTTGTATAGAGATTCCATTCTCAGAGGCTTTTCTAGCTGTTCAGACATTCCTGCATTTTTCATTTTTTGTATGTCATCCGATGCAGTGTCTCCACTAAGCGCTACTACTAAGATGTGGTCGTATTTAGGATTTTCTCGAATAATGCGTGTTGCTTGAAAACCATCCACTCTTGGCATGTGTGCATCCATTAAAATCATTAAAAAATTGGTGTCATTTTCAAGTATATCCAGGGCTTCCTGACCATCATTTGCCATGATTAGCTCTATACCGCTCCCCGCTAAAAGACCCAAAAGAACTTTTTGGTTGATTACGTTATCTTCTGCAACCAATATTCTCTCACCCGCAAATTCAGAAAAATTTTGTTTGGTAATTTTTCCATGCTCGGGAACGGATCGTTTTTGGATTGTCTTGTCACTTTTTCTTCTAGTCGTTACGTCTTTATCTTCGTGAGCTGGTGTTATAACTCCAAAATCTCCTTCTTCTGTTCCATATAAAGAAATTTCTGAAAGTGGCTCGATTTTTGGCTCTTCTTTTATCTCTGGAACGACTTCCTTCTCTTCGTTAGCTACTTCCGGTATATCATTTTTTTCTGATTGATTACTATGCGATTGTGAGGTTAATCTTCTTTTTACAATAAAGTAAAAAGCTACTATACCTGCCACTATGGCTACGGTGATTATCATCTCTTGTTGACATTCATTAAACATTGCTTACTCTTTTTTTTCTTTAATCATACAATATTTTGCTTATAAAAAACTATGTCGGTTTTTCAGAAAATAGTTTTATCATTGAAATGATAAACGTGAAGGAAAGGAAATGAATTAAGAGGAGGTTAAATGGTTTATGATACCAAAGGTTGAATTGCTTCAATCTCTTTGGCTTCAGATTGTATGGAACGATACAAATCCCATCTGATTTGAAGGTTCAACCAAAAATCTGCCGACATCCCAAAATATTTTGCTAATCGTAATGCTGTTGCAGGAGTCATCCCACGTTTTTGGTTGATAATCTCATTAACCCGCTGATAGGGAACATGAATCGCATCCGCTAATGTCCGCTGGGAAATCCCCATCGGTTCTAAAAATTCAGTGAGTAGCATTTCACCTGGATGAGTGGGTGCTCTGTGGGTTGGGATATTCATCGGTTACTCCTTATGAATGGTAATCGGTTAACATATAAATCTTTAGTCACTCAAGACATAGTCTATGCTTTTGTTAGCACTAAAGGCTTTGAACAAAACTAATAATTCCTGATGCAATAGATGCAACTGAAGCACCATGACCAAGCCACTTAAATAATGAACTATCTGCAATAGATTCTATTTGCACCTCTTCTGGCTGACCCTTTTGACCCTGCAGAATTTCAATGATCTCTTGCATATATTCTTGAGGTGTATTTTCTGGAAGCCCCAAGTGCAGTAAGTCAGTAGCCGCCACATAAATGTCTATCGCCTTGCCATTGCCTTTAAAGGAAGTTCCAGACATATCAATTTCAACTGAGGTCGGAGCCTTTATTCCAATTACATTATTTTCAAAATGGCAATTTGTCATCTTAATAGCCATATCTAGCTCCTTATTGAGTGCTAACTATTTATTCAACAAACATTATATATTTAAGAACTTGGATTTAACTAAATAAATGACCATCAAAATAGTTAATTTGAATTTTGAAATATTATTAAGAGGGATAGACTGGATTTATGGGGATGGATCCCGTATCTACCCTAAAGGGTACGGGATGACGGAGAAAACGCCCTTCGACAAGCTCAGGGCGAACGGAAAACGGACGCAAGCGTGCGTGGGCACTCTGCCGAAGAGAACCCAGTGTTAACGTAGCCAACGGGGGTTTTACTCCCGTGGCGTATAAAATAAAATTACTCGATTTCAGCGTCGATGACGTCGTCATCTTTTTTAGCGGCAGGTGCGGCTTCGCCCTCTTCTTTTTGTTTGTACATTTGCTCTGCCATTTTGTGGCTTGCATCGGCTAGTTTTTTCGTTGCAGCTTCGATTTGCTCTTTGGTTGCATCGGTGTCTTTTAGGATAGCTTTGAGTTCAGCGAGGGCTTCTTCGATGGCAGCTTTTTCAGTTGCGTCGATTTTATCACCCATCTCTTCAAGACTTTTTTCGGTTTGGCTTGCCAACGCATCGGCTTGATTACGTAAATCAACGATCTCTTTACGTTTTGCATCTTCTGCTTTGTGATTTTCAGCGTCTTGAACCATTTTATTGATCTCTTCTTCACTCAATCCGCTTGACCCAGTGATTTTGATCTCTTGAGATTTTCCTGTCCCTTTATCACTTGCTGATACCGTCAAAATACCGTTTGCATCGATGTCAAACGTTACTTCGATTTGTGGTACACCGCGTCGTGCAGCAGGAATTCCTGTCAGCTCGAAAAGACCCAATGATTTATTATCACGAGCAAACTCACGCTCACCTTGACCTACAGAGATGCTAACTGCCGGTTGATTATCTTCCGCAGTTGAAAACACTTGTGATTTCTTAACAGGGATAGTCGTACCTTTTTCGATGATCTTAGTCATAACGCCGCCAAGAGTCTCAATCCCAAGACTAAGAGGCGTAACGTCTAGAAGAAGAACGTCTTTAACGTCTCCACGTAAAACCCCACCTTGGATCGCAGCACCTGCAGCAACAACTTCATCCGGGTTTACACCCTTGTTAAGTGTTTTACCGCCGAACTCATCAGAAACCATTTTTTGAGCGATTGGTAAGCGTGTAGATCCACCAACCATGATAACTTCATTGATTTCATTGTTGCTCATTCCTGCGTCTTTCATCGCAGTTTTGATGTGACTGATCGTTTCTTTGATCATCACATCAATCATTCCCTCGAATTTAGCACGAGTTAATTTAAGCACCAAGTGTTTTGGACCTGATGCATCTGCTGTGATAAATGGCAAGTTGATTTCAGTCTCTTCAGCGCTTGAAAGCTCTTTTTTAGCATTTTCAGCTGCATCTTTAAGACGTTGTAGTGCCATCTTGTCCGCTTTAAGATCAATTCCGTGGTCTGATTTAAATTCACTTGCCAAGAAATCAACGATTTTGTTGTCAAAATCATCTCCACCCAAGAATGCACTACCGTCTGTTGAAAGAACTTCAAATGTACCTTCTGAGATTTCAAGTACCGTAACGTCAAACGTTCCGCCGCCCAAATCGTAAACAAGAACTTTTTCATCGGCTTTTGAATCCAAACCGTATGCAAGAGCAGAAGCTGTTGGCTCGTTAATGATACGAAGAACGTTCAATCCAGCGATGGTTCCTGCCTCTTTCGTCGCTTTACGCTGTGCATCATTGAAATACGCAGGTACCGTAATAACCGCATCGGTTACCGAT
>JAGXHZ010000028.1 GCA_024635855.1 Sulfuricurvum sp. | reverse complement strand
CGGCAGCGTCAGATGTGTATAAGAGACAGGAACTAGAAGTGTTACCAGAAATATTATTATGCTGGAAGTAAAAATCATTATCGATTCGTACACTGTTTTCAGCATAAGCAACATTCAATAGAAGACTGCTGAGGATATAAGGGAAAACCATTACCATTTTTGCGTGTTTCATAACAAAATCCTTAATGTTTCATATTATAGTTTATTTATAATACAATTAATATAAACTTAACTAAAGACAAAAAAACAAAAATATATTGTCAGAAATGAACAATGCTACTAAATACTAACCCGATCTTCGAGTGCCTTAGACAGCGAGAGGATGTCAACATTCTCCAAACTCACTCCCGTAGGAACCCCCTGCGCGATACGGCTAAATCGTACATCGCACTCGATGAGTTTGTCTTCGATATAGAGCATGACTCCTTGATTAGCAATTGAGGGAGTAAGGGCAAAAATCACCTCTTTTATCCCGCTGTTGATGATGGCACGAAGATGTGCGATATCCAGTTCTTCCAAAGAATCAAGAACAAAATAACGCCCGTCAAAAAGGGCATTTTCTTCAAACATCAAAATCTCTTTAGCATTTTCAACAATACACAGTACTTCATGATTACGATGCTCATCGCTGCAAATGGCACAGAGTTCATCTTCAGAAAGACCACCGCAGGAACGGCATTTTTTTAAACTGGTGACAGCATTTTCGATAGCATGCGCGAGTTTAAGAGCACCAAAGGTATCGTGCATCACCAAATGGTAAGCAAGACGTGTTGCCGATTTTTGTCCGATAGTTGGTAATTGCTGGAGGGCATCGACAAGGCGATTAAATTTTTCTAGGGAACGTTTCATGCCGCTATTGTAGCAAAATATCTTTAGTCTTTGTGGCTCAAGTAAGCTGTGGTATAATTCGCAAAAAATTTTGGAGATTATGCGTGGAAAATTTGAGTTATTATGAAATTTTAGAAGTTACTAAAAATGCTAACGGAGACGAAATCAAAAAAGCCTACCGTAAAATGGCAAAACTCCACCACCCTGACCGTAACCCCAACGATGCTACTGCAGAACACAAGTTCAAACTCTGTAACGAAGCGTATCAAGTCCTCAGCGACGATCAACAGCGCTCTGTCTATGACCGTTATGGTAAAGAGGGTTTACAAGGCGGTGGCGGACGCAGTCGTGGCGGATTTGATGATCTTGGAAGTGTTTTCGAAGAGATGTTTAACGGCTTTGGAGGCGGTGGACGCAGTCGTCAATCTCGTGCTCCAAGTGATAAGTTTCAGCTTGATATGGGTGTTGAGATGCGTATCAGCTTCAAAGAAGCCGTTTTCGGATGCGAAAAAGAGGTAAGCTTCAGTGCTAAAACTTCGTGTAAAACTTGTAAAGGAACCGGTGCCAAAGACGCAAAAGTCACCAGCTGCAGCCAATGCGGCGGTAAAGGGCAAGTGTACGTTCGTCAAGGGTTCATGACCTTCTCACAAACTTGTCCTGCGTGTCATGGCGAGGGGACGATGGCGAGTGAAAAATGTACCGATTGTAAAGGGAAAAGCTACACCGAAGCAAAAGAAAAAGTGACCGTAAAAGTTCCGGCAGGTATCGATAACGGTAACCGATTACGCGTTTCAGGACGCGGGAATATGGGGAAAAGCGGTGTACGAGGAGATTTGTACGTCACTTTTGAAGTGGAAGAAGACAGCCACTTTATCCGCAATGGTAATGACGTCTATCTCGAAGTTCCCGTCTTTTTCACCCAAGCAGTTTTGGGTGAGGACATCACTATCCCCTCACTAAATGGCGAAGTGACGTTGGAACTCGAAACCGGAACCAAAGACAAACAGCATTATCGATTTAAAGGTGAAGGAATCGCTGATGTACACGGTCGAGGAAAAGGAGACATGATCGCCCAAATCACTCTCACCTACCCTACTCGTCTCACGAGCGAACAAGAAGAACTATTGCAAAAACTGCAAGCAAGTTTCGGAATCGAATCCAAACCGCATGAGTCTCTTTTCGAATCAACGTTTGAAAAAGTAAAAGGGTGGTTTAAATAATAACGCGATACTATCGTATACTAACACTTTTAGTATAAGGCAGTTCCTCTGGAAAAACGGCAATTAGCAAGAGTTTTTATCCTGTTAGCAGTAGCATGGACTATTTTAATTGCTTTTTTTATTGCCATTATGATATTTCAAAAAAACCGCGTTATCAACTCATTAGCCCTTCTCGAAGCACGCACCAGTATCAATAAAGATTTAACCTTTCGCTCTTGGATTTCATCCAAGGGAGGTGTATATGTTATTGCCGATCAAAACAACTCTCGACCGAATCCTTATCTACATGTTAAGAATCGTGATGTAAATACTACCAACGGTTTACAGCTCACCCTTTTTAATCCCGCCTACGCGCTGAGACAAATCTCAGAGCTATACACACAACATTCCGGCATACAAGGACATTTAACCAGCCTCAAACTTCTTAATCCTCACAATGATCCTAGCGAATGGGAGGCTGAAGCCTTAAAACAGATTGAAACCACACGTACGGATGCCCATAGAATAACCGCTAATGACAGTTTGCAGTATATGAGACCATTTTTTATCGATCAGCAATGTATGAAATGTCATCAAGACCAAGGATATAAACTCGGAGATGTTCGAGGCGGTCTCTCCCTAGAAATACCGCTAAGCCGATACGATGAAATTTTTACCTCAGGAATACGTCCAAATATCCTAATAAGTGTGTGCATTTGGATATTAGGATTAAGCGGTCTGTATTGGGGATACCGCAATTCTAATGAGCGGATCAGTGAAAAAATTGATCTCTATGAACAAAACCTCTTTTCGCTCGTTTCTCTGATCGAACAACGTGATAACTATACTGCGGGACACGGGAAACGAGTAGGTGAGTACTCACGGCTGATCGCCAAAGAGATGGGATTTAGTGAGGAGATACAAGAAGAGATATACAGAGCAGGAGTTTTGCACGATATCGGGAAAGTTGCGATTCCTGACTCAATATTACTCAAACCCGGCCGCTTGGAACCTCTCGAGAAAAAACTTATCGAAGAACATGTCAATGCCAGTTATAAACTTCTGAGCAAAGTAGAGATTTTTTCCTCCATCGCTCAAATCATCCGTTACCATCACGAGCGTATCGATGGAAGCGGCTATCCTTTTGGACTAAAAGGAGAGAAAATCCCATTAAACTCGCAAATCTTAGCCATAGCAGATTGTTTTGACGCGATGACAACAAACCGTATTTACAAAGGGCGAAAGACGTTAAAGGAATCAATCCATGAACTTAATACTAATTGTCGGACACAATTTCGTGCAGATATCGTCGATGCGGCACTCATAGCACTCAAAGATATCTCACTCGAAGCGAACCACTCTCAACGTCCTACAACAGAGCTTGAGATGGAACGATTCTCCTATTTTTACAAAGATCCCCTTACTGGTGCCTATACATCGTCTTATCTCAATTTTCTCTTTTTTGAGCCTGATTTTACTCAATACAAACAATTATGGCTGATCAATCTAGGTAACATCAGTCAATTTAACAAATCCTATGGATGGGATAAGGGAGATGATCTTCTCAAACATTACGCACAGATATTGCAAGAGAAGTATCCTAAATTACCGGTTATCCGTTTTCAAGGGGATGATTTTATCCTCTTTAGAAAAGATAATGAACTGCCGATGATTGATGATTTGTATGTCAACTGGCTAAAAGAGGTGGGAATTACAGTAAGTGTATCCGTGATTACATTGGATGCTGAAACGATCAAAAGTTTGGATGCACTGCAAGCACGATTGAATAAGAAATAAAATAACTAAATGAACTCTACTTGCTTTGTCATACCGTGCTCACGCGCCCTATAGGATACGACACGATACCTATCCCATTTCTACATTTTAAAATTGAATTGGCGACCTCTATTCATTTTTTGTGGTACAATTCTTCTTGCGGTTACACTTTCCTGTTAAGTCAATGGAGCGGTACAATTAAGGTCGAGGGATTAATTACCCCTTGACCTTTTTTTTTGCCCTCCAAAGACTTAACACGAAGGGGGTTCTTTATGGATAAGCTAGTAACCGCATTACTGCTTTTGTGCATTTTTGCACCTATGCTCAATTGAGTATAGCCAAGGGGTTTATCCCCTTGCCCCCCTGTCTTTCAATCATTCAGCAATAGTTTCTATATTCAATAAAATCTATTTTTTTGCATATCGTATTTGCTTTCTCATCCGTACTTCACGTGCCCTTTAGGGTAGATACGGTATCCATCCCAGTTTCTGTATTTTAGTTCAGTTTGTCTCTGTTTCTTCCGATCACCTAAACTTAACATTTAACGCCTCACATGCTTTAAAAGTGAAAATTGAATACCCCTTTATGATATCTGCTTCGTCCCATTGTCTTATTCTCCAATTATGTCATTATTCCAACTCTCGCTCCCAAACTCCTGTTTGGGAGTGTATAGCCATTAGTTAGTAAGCTTTTACACACTCTTTATCTGACGTTATGCATTCCCAACGAGGACGTTGGGAACGAGGGATGTGTGATCTCCTTTAAGATTTTGATTTCATTACTGTAAACTTCGTCTTCGCTTGTTAAATGCTGATAAAAACCATCCATACCTGCATAAGGTTTGGCTTTTGGCGACATTCCTTCAACCTTCTCCGCGCAAAACTCTCCCAACATCTGTCGAGTAAACTCTGCACTGATATTGTCCTGTGACGCGTCGATCATCTCGTTGACCCTCTTACCCATACCGTGTGAGCGCATGTCGAGAAATACCGGATTTTTACCGAAGAAATACCGATTGCGTAGTGTGGTGTAGCGTCGTACTAGATCGCTTTTGCATGAAAACGTCCGTGCTAATATTTTCACCCTCATTTGTTCTTCAAAAACCAATAAAAGAGCGGATTGGCGGATTGCTTCAACCTGAGGAGCTTTTTGGATCAACGGCTTCATATAGCTTTGTTGGTAGCGTTGCCCCAGCCGTGTAAGCCATTGATCCATTTGATCATTTCGATGTATATATTTGGGAGTCATTTTTAGTGCAAGCGATACATCCGGCCATTGTTCATACGGTAAGCTGTATTTTGCATGTAAATTTGAATATTCGATCATAGTAGACATATCCATCCACGCTTCCCTCTCACGGTTTTTATCGGCAAAAGGGTGAGTGTTGATCGTTTCGATGATATTCCACAGATCATCGAGTGCCGCTTTTTGAACGGGAGCACTTTCACGCGATTCTCGTTTGTTTCCAAGTCCCAGCTGTTCATGGAATTTGATAACATAGGGGTAATGAAACCATTCGTACCGCCATAGAGCGATTTCAGCATCCTCGGATGGGATATGGGG
>JAGXHZ010000027.1 GCA_024635855.1 Sulfuricurvum sp. | reverse complement strand
ATGACGAGCTTTAAACGCACGAATCACTTCGATAAGACGATCAACATCATAATCAACACGGGTGATATGGTGTCCTCCTCCGAAATTGATGTACTTCATTGTGTCGATGTAATCACCGAATTTTGCTTCAAACGCTTCAAGTACCCCTTCGAGAGCATCGACATTTTGTTCGCACAATGCATGAAAATTGAGCCCATCGAGCTTCGAAACAATGGCAGGGTCAAAGTTGGCTATTGTCGTTCCCAAACGGCTGTAAAGACCGCAAGGGTTATACAAATCCACGGGAGAAGAGGAATATTCAGGATTGACACGCAAAGAAACAGAGATAGTAGGATTGATAGTCTTGACACGCTCATAATAACGGTGAAACTGAGCAGGAGAGTTAAACACAATATCATCGGAAATACGCGCTATTTCATCGATTTCATCGTCTTTGAATGCAGGTGAATAGGTATGCACCTCTTTATTCATCTTCTCGCGTGCAAGCTTGGCTTCATGCAATCCGCTGGCGGTACATCCTTGGAGATATTGCGACACAAGCGGAAAAGTTGACCACATTGCAAACCCTTTGAGAGCAAGGATAACTTTGGCTCCCGATTCACGCTGAACACGTCCTAAAAGGTCTAAATTTTTTTCTAAAAGAGCTTCTTCGCAAATGTACATAGGGGTATGAGGCAGTTGAGTCAAATCGATACCAGACATCCAAAAATCCTTAATTTTAATGGCGTCATTGTATCATAAAAGGGTATTAAGCCGTCTCAAAACCGCCTGTGACCTTGATATGCCACGGTTCAAATCGAACACCGTATGGATTATTGGATGTGTAACGAATGGATATGTATCCGCCGTCATAAAGCTTTTTGAAAACATCCGTTTCTTGGAATTTATCGGTAAAATTAAAATGTCCGTATCCCGCTTTACCAATATCAAAATCACCGACACTGTGGAATGTAAAGCCGGGAGGAGCTATGGAGTTAGAAGTGAGGCGTAAATCACCGCCCGCATACTCCATTTTTTTCAAAAAAAGATAAAGCTGTTTAACCGGAGCACGCACCCCTGATGTGAGAACAAGATCGGGACCAATCAGACGTTTAATTTGGGCAAATTTTTCACTGGCTGCACCCTTCATCAGAAAATGTCCTGTTTTATCCATATAAATAACATCTTTTTTAGGTGTCACTACGGTAAGTTCAGGAACGGTTCTCTCCCCATAAAAACCATATTTTCGCGGATCACCATAAAAGATCGATTCAATATAATCAATTTCTTCAGGCTGAAGCGGTTTTTTACACTGTGCTGCTGTTTTCAATAAATCATCAAAACTTAAAATGTTAAACTGAACATAGCCGACTTGATTTTGCACAATAATAAGTTTTTTTAAAAGCGAAGTAACAAGACTATTGGCACCTCTTCTTTTTTCGGCCAAATCTATCTCTTCCCTTATTCCAAAGAGGGGACTCGAAGCGGTCAGTGCACTTAGTGTTAAAAACGTTCTTCTGTCCACTCTTCATTTTCCTTCATCATTCTGTAAAATGTATTATAAAAAATCTATTTTTAATACTATCGGATTTTAGCTTTTAAAATTTAGCAAAAACAGTTCCAAAAATTGGATTTACAACTATACCCCTTATTCTTGAGAGTATTTAAGATGATTTCACCTAAAATAAACAACCATACAACAATAAGGTAACCGCTATGAATGTAAAAAGTTTAAATGTCATTGATATGCTCAACACATTGAATGAGACAACCGATTTAAAAATTATTACCGATAAATTTTCCCTCTATCCGGAACTTACGTTTAATCTTTTACGCTATATTAATTCTGCCGAATACAATTTTAGAAGTGAAATCACCAGTGTTCGACAAATTATAAATCTGCTTGGACCGGCAAGATTGCATTCATGGCTCGGTCTTTTTGTGTACTCAAGTGATAATGAAACAAATTTGAGTCAAGAAACCATCAAATCAGCTAAATTTAGAGCTAATATGATGCGAGAATTGGTCATTGCACACAAGAAAAATGAACTTTCTGATGAAGCATTTCTAACCGGAAGCTTATCGTTGATAGATCTTTATTTCCAAATGACGATGGAAGAGCTGCTGGAGAAAATTGTTGTAGGAAAATCCATAAGGGATGCGCTTTTATCGCGAGAGGGCTATTTGGGTAAAATTTTGACAATCACTGAAAAACTCGAAAAAACAAAAAATTTAGAGGGAATGATTGACGCTATTGCACCCAAACTAAACTTAACGCATGAAGAACTTTATACTATTTATACCAAAGCGAATAGCTTTGTAGAATAATTTATTTCATAGGAGGTCAACATGATTCCCTCACTCTATCTCTCCATAGCGCGTGAGTCTATACTCAAACGATTTTCGAGACTGGAAATGGATAAAAAAGTGTTACTGGCTGCTCATCCTGAACTGTCCGAGCCGAAAGCAACTTTTGTTACTTTGACACTGCACGGACAATTACGAGGGTGCATTGGTTCTCTTGTCGCACACCGTCCTCTTTTAGATGATTTAATCTCCAATGCCCAATCAGCAGCGTTTCATGACCCCCGTTTTTTACCTCTAACCCCAGCAGAATTTACTGAGACTAACATAGAAGTCTCGCTGTTAAGCGAACCTAAACTAGTTCCTTATACCGATAAAGCGGATTTAAAATCACGTATTCACCCAAGAACGGATGGCGTGATTCTAAGAGTAGGAAACTATCAGGCGACTTTTTTGCCTCAGGTATGGGAAGAACTCAATGATTTTGAAACTTTTTTTGCCCATTTAGGGATAAAAGCAGGTATTGGGAATGATCCACTGGAGTATCATCCCGAAATATATACCTATCAAGTTGAGAAAATAAAGGAGGACTAAAATGAGCATTCGAACCATGAGCGTCGCAGGGAGCTTTTACCCTGCAACATCGAATGAAATCATCCAAATGATAGATCACTTCAACACTGTTTTAGAATCTCATCCGGAAGCATTAGAGAAATTTGATTCTCTTTACGGATCTGCGGTGATTGTCCCCCATGCTGGATGGATTTATTCTGGATTTACTGCCAATATTGCCTATCGTGTCCTCTCCAACAACGCTTTAAAAACCATTGTTGTCATCGGACCATCACACCGTGTAGGATTTGAAGGGGTAAGTATTTCTGATATGGAAGTCTATCAAACGCCGCTTGGAAATTTAGAAATAGATCATAAGCTCGTCAAAGATTTGATACAGCACTTAGACATTTCATATTTTCCCCAAGCGCATCACGAGCACAGTACCGAAGTACAGATGCCCTTTATCAAACATTATATGAATGAAGTTAAAGTTGTTGAACTGGTATATGCCAACTCTAATCCCTCACAGATTTCACCAATCATCGAGTATGTTTTAAATCTGCCCGATACAGCTGTCGTTATTAGTACCGATTTGAGCCATTATTACTCTCTTGAAAAGGCAAAACAACTCGATTCTGTTTGTCTGGAAGCGATTCGTACTGAAAATGTGCAAGAGTTGCATCATGGGTGTGAAGCGTGTGGAATGATAGGGGTAGAAGCAATGCTGAGTGTCGCTAAAAAGCGAGGACTGGAAGCTATTTTACTCGATTATCGAACAAGTGCCGACGCAAGCGGAGATACCGCCCGTGTCGTCGGATATGCGAGTGCACTTTTTCAATAAAATTTGAGAACACAAAAGGAATAGAATCCCTTTTGCTGATGCTAGCCGCTATGGCACTAAAGCTTGCCTCTCTCGAGGCAGATTTTTAACTCTCCATCTCCATAACATTCCAAGGAAGCCCTTGGGTGTTCATCTCATCCATAAAGAAATCAGGATCCATCTGTTCCATATTGAACACACCCTTACCGCTCCATTTTCCCTCGACCATCAGTTTTGCACCGATAACCGCAGGGACACCCGTAGTGTACGAAACACCTTGAGATTTTACTTCGGCGTAGCACTCTTCATGATCTTTGATCTGATAAATATAAATTTTACGTTTTTTACCGTCTTTTAGACCCTCGGCTACGATACCGATGTTGGTTTTCCCTTTGGTTCGTGGACCCAACGACGCAGGATCAGGGAGCAAGGTTTTTAGAAATTCCATCGGAACGATCTTCATCCCTTTGTGTTCAACCTCTTTGATGCCCAACATTCCGACATTTTCGAGACATTTCATGTGGGTAAGGTAGCTTTGACCGAATGTCATAAAGAAACGGATACGTTTAAGCCCTTTGATGTGTTTAACAAGAGACTCCATCTCTTCGTGATAAAGGAGATAGCTGTCTTTTGGTCCCACTTCAGGATAATCCCATACTTGCATAATCTCCATCGGTTCTGTCTCTATCCACTCACCATTTTCCCAATAACGCCCTTTGGCACTTACTTCACGTAAATTGATTTCAGGATTAAAGTTCGTCGCAAAAGCGTATCCATGATCGCCCGCGTTACAGTCGAGAATATCGATCGTATGGATCTCATCAAAATAGTGTTTTTGAGCATACGCACAAAAAACATTGGTTGCACCCGGATCAAATCCGCTTCCCAATAGTCCCATAATACCTGCATCTTTAAATGCTTGGTCTTTTGCCCATTGTTCTTTGTATTCAAACTTTGCCTCATCGGGATGTTCATAGTTCGCAGTATCGAGATATGGAGTTTTGGTCGCGATACATGCGTCCATGATGGTCAAATCTTGGTACGGAAGAGCAACATTGATAAGGATGTCCGCATTAACGCGGTTAATGAGATCAATAACTTCTTGAGTATTATCCGCATCAACGGTCGCGATTTCGATTGCACCCTCTGGAAGTTCACTTTGGATCTCTTCACAACGTTTTAACGTACGGCTCGCCAAAATAATACGATCGAATACCGTGTTGTTCATGACACATTTATGTGCCACAACACGCCCTACTCCGCCGGCGCCGATAATGAGTACAGTTGCCATAGTTAAACCCTTTAGTTGGTAAATATTTTTGCAATTATAAGCTAAAGTCTCTTACGAAAATGTTACAAACAAAATGCATCAAATATGACTTCCTATTCCATTTTATCCAGAAGACAATTTTGATTGGTTTATAATGTCAAAACACTCTTTCTAAAGGCCATCAATGATTCAAACTCCTTTTTTAGCCGTTGACGGTATAGTTGAAATTTACAATGATGCAGGTGTATTTGAAGGTATTGTCCTTATCGAGCGATTGAACACCCCACAAGGGCTTGCTTTGCCCGGAGGATTTGTCGACATCGGAGAAACGGTAGAAACAGCTGTTGTGCGTGAAATGGAAGAAGAGATCTCTCTTGATGTCACCATAGAATCATTACTCGGTGTCTATTCGGATCCTGCACGGGATTCGAGGTTTCACTGTGTCTCGATTGTATACATTTGCAAAGCTTTGGGAGTACCAGAAGGTGCCGATGATGCTAAAGAAGCATTCGTATATCGGTTAGAAAATATTCCCTATGAAAGACTCGTATTTGACCATGCCCAAATTATTAGGGATTATTGCAGTATGAAACAAGATTGATAGATTATATGTAAATAATGTATTCTGAATTCCTAAAATCATTAAAGATACTAACACTTTTTTTCGTTAAAATGACCCTATGAAAAGTCTATTTCCTTTTATTATCACACTTTTTTTTGCTATGGTTCACTATTTGGCTTATAGCCGTGTGATCAGTCGTTTGCATGTTAAAGTACAAGCCAAATCACTCTTAAAATATCTACTCATGCTCAACATGATTGTCATCATCGGTTACCTCGCAAGCCGTTACACTCTCAGCCCCCCTAAATACCTCTATTTTGTACTCTCATTGGGTATTGGTATCGGATTTGTCCTTTTTATCGGAACAATCTTCTATGAAATACTTCATCTTCTTCAGCAATACACCCCATTTAGTCCGGAAAAACGGATTTTTTTCAAACGGACTACCGACATCGGATTTTTAACCCTTGGAAGTGCCTATATTGCAGCTGGAATACATGAGGGTTCCAAAGATCCTGTCGTCAAGTTTGTCGACGTAAAACAAAACCGCTTCAACGGCAAAACCTACACCATCGCCCAAATTAGTGACATGCACATTGGAGGACTCATCGATAAAGAGTTTGTTGCTAAAAGCGTTCAAATGATTAATCAACTCAATCCTGATATCATCACCATAACAGGAGATTTATCCGATGCGCATGTCAATATCATAAAAGAGGCGATCGATGAGCTGCGCCATCTTAAAAGCCGTTACGGGACCTATTACATTGTTGGAAACCATGAATATTTTCATTCGCTGGATGAGACCATCGCGCATCTAAAAACACTAGGTATTCATGTGCTGGAAAACAGCTCTGTTAAGATTGAAGATTTTTACATCGCCGGAGTCTATGATCTCTTTGGATACCGTTTTGGTTCTCATCTGCCTGATATAAAACAAGCCATGAAAGATATCCCGAGTAACGCTCCAACACTGCTCTTAGCCCATCAACCTAAATACGTAGAGTATCTGGAGGAATTTACCCCCTCATTGATCCTCAGTGGTCATACCCATGGGGGACAAATTTGGCCATTTGAGTATCTGGTCCGATTGGCGCAACCTTACATAAAAGGGCTCTATCCTCTGGGATCCAATCGCCATATATATGTCAACAGCGGTATCGGATTTTGGGGACCGCCCATGAGGCTTGGTTCACAAGCAGAAATCACCTGTATTTCATGGTCATGATATACTATCCCCCTACCCTTTCTCAATAGCGCACCGTAAAATATCCACTCCGTACTTATCACGCAGTTTTGTGATCTGTTCACCCAATGCACGAGACTTTTCATCATCATCCCGATCGAATAGAGAAAACGTTTTTGGTTTTGTTGCAGACGTAAAATTAGAGGTCGACATGGAGATACTGTGAATGCCGTAGCGGGGAAGATTATCAATCTTGTTTATCGTTTCAACGGCAATATGACGCATCAGTGTTTCGCTGAATGCTCTGTCAATGGTGGTAGAGATACTCGATGTTGCTCCTCCATTGTATTTGAGGGCAAACGAATAGGTCGTTGGGTTTACCTCTAGTTTGAGTATTGTGTGTGACAAATGGCGAGAGAGAATAATCACACGCCGTTTTATCTCATTTCTGTCCATGGTTGCCGTGAAGTTTCGAGAGATCCCTATAGATTTACGATCATGGCTTGGATTAATACTCTCAGCGTCAGTGCCGTTAATACGTCTGATCAAGTCTTCACCCGCCCTACCCCATGATTGAAGCATATGGGCGGATTCTAGTACCTCTCCTAACGTTTTTATCTTGTAACTTCCAAGACGTTTGGAAAGGGCCTTACCGATTCCGGGAAATGCATCGATACTCATGGGTGAAACGAAGTCAATTATTTTTTCTTTGGGAACAATGGTGATACCGTAGGGCTTATTAAAATCCGTCGCTAGTTTAGCGATCCATTTGGCGCTGGATGCGCCGATGGACATAGGAAGATCGAACATCTGCAATATCTCCTCTTGCAGTGCGGCAATAAAATTATATACATCTTCATCTTCCACCCAACCGCCTAGTTCTCCCCAAAACTCATCGATGCTGTATTGCTCTAAAACCGGTATTTTAGTTTGAAGGAACTCACGAAGGCGGCTTGAGGTGAGCTGATAGAAAAGATGATCCCCCTGCACTACCAATAGATTCGGACACATGCGCAAGGCATCACTCAAGGTTGTTCCCGTTTTTATGCCGTAGGGTTTGCATTCATAGCTTTTAGCTATGACGATACCGTGAATTCTCCCCTGCTCGTCTAAAAAATCTTTCTTCCATTGATTAGGATTGTAGGGACTCCATTGTTTTTCATGCTGAAACAATGAGTTAAATCCCCCAACGCTGCGTGTCATAACGCATGTACTATCT
>JAGXHZ010000003.1 GCA_024635855.1 Sulfuricurvum sp. | reverse complement strand
GATTGTGCGATTATCGGAGGGGGACCTGCGGGATTAACGGCGGGTTTGTATACGACACGTGGTGGCTTAGATAATGTCGTGATGTTTGAAAAAGGGATGCCCGGCGGTCAAATTACTATGAGTTCAGAGATCGAAAATTATCCCGGTGCAACAGCGCATAATTTAAGCGGAATGGATTTTATGACCCCATGGCCTGAACAGTGCCAACGTTTTGGATTGAAGCATGAGATGTCTGAAGTGACACGTGTTTCTCGCAATGAGGATGGGACATTTACGATCAATAAATCCGATGGTAAAACCGATACGGCGAAAAGTGTGATTGTGGGGACGGGATCAACTCCAAAACGTGCAGGATTTATCGGTGAAGATAAATATTTCGGTCGTGGTGTGAGTACGTGCGCGACGTGTGACGGCTTTTTCTATAAAGGAAAAGAAGTTGCGGTAATTGGTGGTGGTGATACGGCTCTCGAAGAGGCTCTTTATTTGGCAAAAATTTGTTCTAAAGTCTATCTCATTCACCGTCGTGATACGTTTCGCTCCGCTCCTAGTACGATTGAGCGCATCAAAAATACGGCGAATATCGAGCTTGTGCTCAATGCTTCTCCTGAAGAAGTGCTCGGTGATACTATGGGTGTGACGGGTATACGTGTTGCGTTTAAAGATGCTTCAACTCGCCAGATAGATGCTCCGGGGGTATTTATATTTATCGGAAACAACGTCAATAATCAAGTGTTGATTCAAGAAGACGGAAGTTTTTTATGCGATATGACACCCTCAGGTGAGGTCATTGTGGATTTGAGTATGAAAACATCGGTTGCGGGATTGTATGCTGTGGGTGATATGCGAATTGCCGCACCCAAACAAGTGGTAAGTGCTGCGGGTGATGGTGCAGTTGCGGCATTGCAGGCAATTTCGTATGTGGATGAGCATTTTCACGCATAAGGGCAAAGTGGCACTTAAACCCTAAAACGATACAATTCGTTTTTACTATTGTAAACGGGAGATGACCATGATTAGAGTAGGTGTATTTGGTGCGGGTGGACGTGTTGGAAAGTTGATTATTGAAGATTTACGCCAAGAAAGTGAACTCTCTTTGGGCGCTGTCTATGTGCGTAACGAGCTTAATTTTTCGATTGATCCATCTGTCCTTGTTACCAACGATATGAATGTATTATTGAGAAGTTCTGATGTTATCATCGATTTTTCACTCCCTGAAGCAACGCAAAAACTACTAGAATGCGCTATGGAAAATCCTAAACCTCTTGTTATTGGTACTACTGGGATGGATGCGCATCAGCTTAATTTGCTAAAAAGTGCAAGCGAATCAATGACGATTTTGTACGCAACCAATATGTCACTTGGAGTAGCGTTGTTGAACAAACTTGTTTATGCCGCTTCCAAAACGCTCAAAGAGTTTGACATAGAGATCGTAGAACAGCATCATCGTCACAAAAAAGATGCTCCAAGCGGTACGGCATTGACACTGGCTCACTCAGCAGCACTTGCGCGTGGTTTGGATTTGGATATGGTTCGTATTAGTGGTCGTGATGGTAATATCGGCGAGAGAACCAAAGATGAAATCGCTGTAATGGCATTGCGCGGAGGTGATATTGTGGGACGTCATACGGTTGGTTTTTACAATGAAGGTGAGTTTGTCGAACTTCATCATACGGCAACAAGCCGTAATACATTTTCAAAAGGGTCAATTCGTGCTGCTAAATGGTTAGCCGGTCAAGAAAGCGGATTGTATAATATCAGCGATTGTTTGGAATTAGGAGAATAAATATGCGTAGTATGAATGAAAAATGTGCGGTTGTTGGTATCTTCAATCATTCTGAGGCTTCAAAATTAGCCTATTTCTCGCTTCATGCTCAACAGCATCGAGGTCAAGAAGCAGCAGGAATCAGCACCAGTGATGGTGAAAAACTTTATACGATTAAAGATCGCGGATTGGTTACTCAGGTTTTTGATAATCAAAAGCTTGCAACTCTAAAAGGTGAGATGGCAATCGGACATACACGCTATTCGACTGCCGGAGATGACTCTATCCTCGATGCACAGCCGGTATTCGCGCGCTATGATTTGGGAGAGATGGCAATTGTTCATAACGGAAATCTCACCAATGCCAAAGAGGTTCGTGATGCGCTCATCAAAAAAGGGGCAATTTTTCAAACCTATATGGATACTGAAAACCTGATTCATTTGATCGCTAAAAGTGATCAGCATCATTTAACCGATCGTATCATCGATGCAGTTAAAAAGATTGAAGGGGCATATTCTCTTGTCTTTTTGAGCCGCTCGAAGATGTTTGCGATGCGTGACCGTTTTGGATTCCGTCCTCTTAGTCTTGGACGTTTGGGTGATGGTTATGTGGTAGCATCTGAAACATGCGCTTTTGATCTTATCGGTGCGGAATATATTCGTGACGTAGAGCCGGGTGAGCTACTGATTTTTGAAAAAGGAAAAGCCCCTCAATCGATCAAAGTATTCGAGCCAACTCCAAAACACTGTATTTTTGAATATGTCTATTTTTCTCGTCCTGATTCGAATATTTATGGACAAAATGTCTATGAAATGCGTAAAGCTATGGGTAAAAAGCTTGCTCAAGAACAGCCGATTGTTGCCGATATGATCGTTCCTATTCCAGATGGCGGTGTTCCTGCAGCGATTGGGTATTCGCAAGAAAGCGGTATCCCTTTCGAGATGGCAATTATGCGTAACCACTACATCGGACGTACGTTCATTGAGCCAACGCAAGAGATGCGCGATTTGAAAGTCAAAATGAAACTTTCTCCGATAGAGCATTTGATCAAAGGCAAACGATTAATCGTCATCGATGACTCTATCGTACGCGGAACAACAAGCCGTCGAATCGTCCGTATGCTCAAAGAAGCAGGTGCGCTTGAAGTTCATATGCGTATTTCGAGTCCTCCGACAACCGATCCGTGTTTTTACGGGGTTGATACGCCGGATAAAGAGAAGCTGATTGCTGCAAACATGACTAATGCAGAGATTTGTGCGTTTATCGAAGCGGATTCGCTTGGGTATTTGAGTAATGATGGACTGTTGTTAAGTGTTAACGGTAAAGAAGAAAACTATTGTACGGCGTGTTTTACCGGCAATTACATTATTTAAAACATTCAAATGCGCGAACAAATTTTTACATTCGGACAATATTTGAATGAAAAATTTGGGTGTAAAGTTTCCAAAGTTCCTGTCTCTATTTCAGGATTTACCTGCCCCAATATCGATGGTAACGTTGCAAAGGGGGGGTGTACTTTTTGCGAAAATGACTCTTTTAGTCCGAGTTTGGATAAAGCTAAGCCTCTAAAAGGTTTTTTTCTTAACCTTGAATCCTCTGAAAATCCCTATCTTGAAAAACAGCTCGAACAGCTCCAATGGCAGTTTGATGCGCTTTCTCAAAAATTAAGTCTCCAAAACGGTACACAAAAATATCTTGTCTATTTTCAAAGCTTTACTAATACGTACGCTCCGCTAGAAACCCTCAAAGCGCTGTATGAAAAAGCCCTCTCGTTTGAGAATGTGGTGGGTCTTAGTATTGGAACACGCTCAGACAGTATTAGTGATGAGGTATTTGAGTATTTGTGTGAGCTTTCAAAAAAAACAGAATTGTGGATCGAGTTTGGAATTCAATCGATATTTGATGAAACATTGGAAAAAATCAATCGTGGACACAATGCCCAAAGTGTAAAAGATGCAATACTAAAAGCTAAAAAATATGGATTAAATGTATGCGGACATCTTATCTTCGGACTTCCGGGAGAAGATAAAGCAATGATGCTCCAAACCGCGCAGGCGGCATACGAGTTAGGGGTAGATTCTCTAAAATACCATCCTCTTTATGTGGTAAAGCGAACGGCATTGGCGAACGAATATGGGCGGGGTGAATTTACCCCTATCACGGAAGAGCTTTATTTGGAAGTATTGAGTGAAGCATTGAAAATGAAGCCAAAGAATATTAGCGTTCAGCGTCTGAGCGCAGGGATTGATGATGAATCGCTTATCGCTCCGCAGTGGTGCCGTGATAAGAATACTCAGTTAAAAGCCATAAATAACGCTCTTAAAGAGTTTGGATTGAAATACTAATCCTCTTACTGCCCATACGCTCTAACATAGCTTGTATACCCTTTAAAATAAGAAGGATGAGGCATGATAATTCGAAACTCTTTTCGCTGTCCCGGTTTGAGATCGGTGGCAACGACTTCGGTAACGATTAAATAGGAAGGTTTAGCTCTTTCATCCCCGATAAGTTCGGCAAATGCATTTGACTGGTAAGAGGGTTTTCCTTGCAGTGCAGGGGTGTCTTTATTCACTATTTTTATTTCCACACTCACTTCTCCAATAGTATAATCACCACTATTTCGTACCGAACCCATAAAAAATATTTTTTCTGTGGGAAGAAAACGATGATCTTTCACATTGGATAAGGTTATTTTTTTGGTGTAATGGTCGATAACTAAAAGTACACCAAACATAAATCCGAGGATAACGAGAATATAGGTAAAGATGAGGGAGGCTTTTGATGTTGATTGTGGTTTTCGAAGCGTTAAAACGATCAGAGTAATCAGCAATAAACTAAAAGCGATAACTGCCCCATAATGCCAAAAAGTAAAATAGGTATTCATTATCTGCACACTCCCCACGCGGTAACGCTGAATTTTTTTGGATAGTTAAACGGTTCGATCAAGAGTTTAAATGTTTCTTTCTCATTGGGTTTGATGGGTTGTGTGAGGGTAAGGGTTTGACGTTGAAATGGGAGATAAGGATAAATCTTATCGTTGAGTATTTTGATAGAAGATGTTTTGGATACCCCGAAATAAATCGTACATTCTTTGAAACTCTGCTTGGAGGTATTGTTTATATCTCCCCTTAGGAGCAGTGCTTCGGTAAACTCGAGGTCTTGAACGGTGATGAGGGTGATTGTATGTTGGTAAACGTATTTATGCAAAAGTAAATAGCCACCCAGTGGCGCGCCCAAAAGGAGAAGAAAAGCCGTTAAAATAAAGGTAATTGCAAGGGTGAGTTTATGATGAAATAAAACCGCCAAAATAAGGAAAAGAAAAAAGAAAAAAAGGATTCCCCCCAAAAGGAGGTAATCGTAAAGGGCTAAAGTATCGATAAAGTGAAGCAGTTGAGTTTTCATTTGTCCCTAGAATTTTTCTCGGCGATCCCGCTTACTCCTGATCGTCGGGCAAGCTCTTGTTTGATACGATCGGGAGAGATATTTTTGTGCCCCAGTGCTACCAAGACATGATAGACTAAATCGGCACATTCGTAAATAATTTCATCTTCGTTATCGTCTTTGATCGCAAAGGCAAATTCGCCCGCTTCTTCAACAACTTTTTTGAGTATGGCATTGTCGCCGCTGCTAAGAAGTTTTGCTGTCCATGAGCTTTTTGGATCACTGTTTTTACGGCTTAAAATAGTGTGATAGAGTTCATCGATAATTCCATAGGTACTTACGGCGTCAATTTGAGGCTCGCTGATAGTAGCTCCCGATTCAATGTCGGTAAAGAAACACGATTTTCGTCCCGTGTGACACGCAACACCCTCTTGTCGTACCATGATGAGGAGGGTATCGTTATCACAGTCAAGCAAAAATCGTTCGATGTGCTGAAGATGCCCGCTGCTTTCCCCTTTTTTCCATAAACGCTGTTTTGAACGGGAAAAATAGTGTGCCACTTTGGTTGAGAGGGAGAGTTCCAGCGATTCACGGTTCATGTACGCCATCATCAAGACTTCCAGTGTTGTGGAGTCTTGGACGATGACGGGAAGAAGTTCAGACTTCACCCAGTCGATTTGATCGAGATTCATCAGTTATTTCCCTGTTGAAGTAATTTTTTGGCTATCACCCGATTTTGTGTCAAGCCAGATATTTGGAGTTGAACCTCCTGGAGTTAAGAAAATTTTTGCATCTTTGTTTTCTTTGAGTGCATCGTTAAATTTACCTTGCACTTTGATTTGCTCCAATTTGAGCAATCCCGGTGTAAGTGACTGTCCTACGAGGTGGTTGGCTTGAGCTTGGGCCTTAGCTTCGATAGTAAGAGCATTTGCCGTTCCCTGTGCTTCGGTCTCTTTTTTAAATGCCTCTTGTTTTGCACGCTCTACGTCTTGTTGAGCTTTTTCAACTTCTTGTTTGGCAACCTGAACGCGCTCGATTTGATCTTTTACTTTTTGAGGAAGACCAATTTCACGCAATTGGATTGATTCGAGATCGGCAGGACCATTTTTTTGGCGATTAACATTATCACGAATGCCTGCTTCGATTTTTTGGGCAATCGCATTTCGCATAATCGGTAAAGTTTCTGCATCGTATTGACCGATAACGTTACGAACCACATCGCGTGCCACAGGGTCGATGATTTTATCTTCCCAGCTAAAGCCCCAGTTGGAGATGGTTTGTGCTGCGAGTTGGGCATTAAGACGATATTGGACTGTCATATCGATAGAGACAGGAAGCCCTCGTTTATCCAAAACCGTGATAGCAGGTTTGAGCAAAATCCCATCACCTGCAGTAGAAGCACGATCGATTTTATCAGCATAGTTGATGATACGCACTTTGGTATCAACAATATAGACGTTTTGGATAATAGGGATGAGAAAATGCAGCCCCGGCATTAAGGCATTATCGCTGTATTTACCGTTGGTGGAGAGAATCCCACGTTCGCCTTCGTTGATGATAATAAAAGGTTTTGCCAAAAATAGAAGGACTAAAAATCCTCCTATCAGCCAAAGCATACCTGCTTTTTGAGGATTCATATTGAAGTCGATTTTAGGAGGTTTTGGGGGAGTAAATCCTCCGTCGCTCTTCTTTTCTTCATGTTTTTTCTTAATAAAATAATCGTTCATATCGGTTGCCATAGCGCTAATCCTTAGTTGATATAAGTGAGGTAGTGATCGTAATCAGGATTACGTCCGTATACGATGTCAAAATAGCTGCTTTGCAGTTTTTCAGTGATTGGGCCTCGTCCGCCTGCACCCAACACACGTGCATCTACTTCGCGAACAGGAGTGAGTTCTGCTGCAGTTCCCGTGAGAAATGCTTCATCTGCAACATAAATTTCTTCACGGGTTATTTTTCGACGCGTTACTTTCATCCCCATTTTTTCTGCCATTTCGATGACCGTTTTTTGGGTGATGGATGCGAGAGAGTTATCGTTTGGAGGGGTGATGATTTCACCGTCTTTTATCATGAAAAACGAAGCCCCGCTGGCTTCCGCAACGTATCCCTCATCATCCAGAAGAAGCGCTTCGTCGTATCCTGCTTCCACTGCTTCAAATTTTGCCATTTGAGAGTTGAGATAGTTAGCGACCGCTTTTGCTTTACCCATGTTTGATTTGTTGTTTGGACGGCTGAATGAAGAGATTTTGAGACGAATACCACGCTTCATCCCCTCTTCACCCAAATAAGCACCCCATTCCCATGCAGCAACAGCAACTTCAACGGGAGCTTCTTTGTGATAAATCCCCATAACACCGTAGCCGAGATAGACAATAGGGCGAAGATAGACATTTTCACCGGTAAAGTCATTGGATTTAATGAGATCAATTTGCGCTTGATTGAGTTCTTCTATTGTATAGGGAACGGTAATAAGGGTCATTTTAGCTGATTCGATCAAACGTTTTGTGTGGTCATTGAGACGAAAAATAGCATACCCTTTTGGGGTTTTGTATACTTTTGTCCCCTCAATAGCACCGTTACCGTAGTGGAGCGTGTGAGAAAGGACGTGAATTTTTGCGTCATTCCAAGGTATTAATTTACCGTTCATCCAAATATTTTTGGCTTCGTTCATACTGAAAATCTCCAAAATAAAAATTAGGTGATTTTAGCGCAGATGCCATTTAACATTGATTAAGCGGTATAATTCTCTAAAAAAAGGTGCTGTAATTATGTTACGAATAATTCTATTGGCTGTTTTATTGAGTGTGTCCGGTATGGCTGAAATGTCTTCATTGGATGCCTTTCGTTCCAAACTTATGACGTCGGCGGTATCCATGTATTTTAGTTCAAAAGGATACGGTAAAGTTGAAAATGTGACAGTAGATACCACCAAAAGAACCCTTAATTTTGTTTTGCTTCCTGAAGGTGAGACACAAAAGCTGACGGTTGCGATTGGCTATTATTATACGGAAGTGATTGATAAAGAAGATACTCTCGTATTACAGAAAATCCAAACGAACCGCATCTGGTTGACCCGCTTTTTTGCAGACCACATGGAAGGGGGGATAAAAATCCCTCTTGGCGTGGCTTCCAAGGGATTTAGCGGGCTTTTACTAAATTTATAATTAGGCTTAAGATTTCTCCGTTCGCCCTGAGCTTGTCGAAGGGTCATGGTTCGACAGGCTCACCACGAACGGAAACCGAAGTTTAGTGCGTTGGGGTATTAATCATCCAAATAGAGAAAATATCCGCATACTCCCAAAACGACTGAATGTATTCAGGACTGACTCCCTCATCTTCGAGTGCCGGAAGCAAAACCGCATAAAACTCAAGCCATCGGCGGCGTGCGGATTCGTCAATACGAAACGGTGCATGGCGTCCAACCATACGAGGTTCACCACGTGTTTGGGCAAAATAATCAGGTCCTCCGCAAATTTGAATGAAAAAATCGGCAGCGTGTTTTTTGGCAGCACTAAAATCTTCTTCATCGTTCACTGGAAACAAAAAGGCAATATCGCTGTTGCGGATCATCTCATAATGATCGTCAACCATTTTTCGAAAACGCTCTTCTCCTACTTGGAAAAAAAATCCTGGATGAGGTTTCGTCACTGGAGGGCGTACCCCTAAAACACCGTCTGTTATGGTCAAGTTCATTATTGTCCCTTTGATAAATATGGGGATATTCTAAAACATATCCAACAAAAAACGCCTTAAAGTGAGTGCTTCTTTCTCTTTTTAGGTGATGATTTGTATAATAAAAGAATAATTTACCGATGAGGCTGATGTATGGATGCGCATATTTGGATGGGGTCAGAAGAAATCAAACGCGATAATATGATGGAACGGTGCAGTCCGTACGATGGACGCGTTGTGTCACGTTCCTCGGTATGCAATGCGGATGATGCTCGACAAGCACTTGATGTTGCACAAAATGCGTCTAAAATGGCAAAAAAAGTTCCACTTCATCAGCGATGTTCATGGCTCACGGATGTCGCAAGCAAACTTCGAGAACAGCGTGAAGCGTTTGCACGTATTTTATGTGATGAGGTGGGTAAGCCTATAAGTTATGCTCGTATCGAGGTGGATCGCTGTATCGAAACTATTACCCTTTCTGCCGAAACAATGCGTACACTGCACGGAGAGACAATCAATACCGATGCAATGCCAAGCGGACGAAAAGCGCATGCGTATTGGCAGAGGGTCCCTTGTGGCGTGGTCGTAGCGATTACTCCGTTTAATTTTCCGCTCAATCTTGTCGCGCATAAACTAGCACCCGCATTGGTGGCAGGTAATGCAGTGGTGCTTAAACCCACTCCCGAAGCGCCTCTTTGTGCGTACAAGCTGGCAAAACTTTTTATCGAAAGCCCCTATGCAACCAAAGATGCACTGAGTGTCGTTTATGGTGATGCGGAAGTTGGAAGCGCATTAGTAGGAAGTGATATTCCCAGAGTCATTAGTTTTACCGGTTCCGTTGGAGTGGGAAACATCATCACCAAAAGTGCAGGGATTAAAAAAGTCTCTTTGGAACTTGGGGGCAATGCAGCAACCTACATCGATGACAGTGCGGATTTGGATTATGCCGCATCGCGCTGTGCTATCGGAGCATTTGTCAACTCAGGGCAGGTGTGCATCTCGCTTCAACGTATTTATGTTGATAGTTCTGTGTATGATGAATTTTCTACCAAAATGGCAGAAGCAACAGCCAAACTAATCGTGGGTTCTCCCTATGATGAAGATACCTTTCTAGGACCGCTTATCAATGATGAAGCAGCACTTCGGGCAATGAGTTGGGTAGATAGTGCCATTACAGAGGGTTCGCGGGCATTGACGCAGCCACGGTGTGAGGGACGCATCTTTTATCCGTGTGTGATGGCGGATGTGACGGAGAGTATGAAAATTGTCTGTGAAGAGGTGTTCGCTCCCATCGTTAGTTTGGTAAAAGTGGATGGAATCGATGATGCAATCGTGCGGATGAATAACTCTCCTTATGGTTTGCAGTTTTCTGTATTTACCAACAATTTGGCGCATGCGACACAAGCAATAGAGGAACTAGATGCAGGCGGCGTTGTCATCAACGATATGCCAACGCTGCGTTTTGACATTCAGCCGTATGGCGGAGTGAAACTCAGCGGTGTCGGGCGTGAAGGTCCACGTTTTGCCATCGAAGAGTTTACGGAAATTAAGTCAATCGTAATTTTATAATAAAGGTATTACTAATGTTAGAAATAGAAAGCACCGCCCCCGATTTTTGTTTGAGTAACCAAGACGACGTAGAGATTTGTTTGCGCGATTTACGAGGTAAATGGATTGTCCTTTATTTTTATCCGAAAGATTCCACTCCCGGTTGTACGACTGAAGCATGTGAATTTACGGCATCGGTCGATGAGTACGATGATATGGGAGCGATTATATTAGGTGTGAGTGCCGACAGTACCAAAGCGCATCGTAACTTTATCGAGAAACAAAATCTCGGTATTACACTGCTTAGTGATCCAACTACGCAAATGATGCAAGCTTACGGCGTATGGGCAATGAAAAAGAACTATGGTAAAGAGTACATGGGCATTGTCCGTTCAACGTACATCATCGACCCAAAAGGAGTTGTAAAAGCGGTATGGACAAACGTTAAAGTAAAAGATCATGTGATGAAAGTAAAAGAAGAGTTGGTGAAGTTGCAGGGGTAATTTCTCGTCATCCCGTACTAGATACGGGATCCAAAAGCACTAAGAGTGGATTCCGTGTCAAGCACGGAATGACAGGTATAGTTTAAAATTTATAGCGAATATAGGCGCGAATATCTTGTGCGTGATCGACAATACTGCTTTGCATTGGTGCTGGAATATCACCAATTGCCATAGGCGTACCACTTGTGCTACCAAAGAAGCCATTGCTTCCACTGTAATTATAATTGATATAAGTATAACGAAGTTGGAAGCTCAAAATATCATCGACGAGAGGCTCTGTGAAGTAAAGTTCGTATGCATCTCCTCGTGCAGCGATTTTTGAACCGATTAGAGTGTCTTCTCCATAAGTGATTGGGCGCCAGTATTGTGAGCCATGATTAAATTCGGCACCCCATCGACCTTCATCGCTGATAAGAGATGGAAATTGTGTTCCGATCCAATAGCTGTACCCTGTTTCGCTTTCATTAGAACCAAGCATTGTTTTTCCCGCATACGGATCTGTTTTTGACATTGCACCACTAATGAAGAAGGTGGTGTCATCTAAAAATTCACTCCATCCATCACCAATACCATTAACCATTGCAAATGCAGTTGCAGTATGTAATCCCCCTACTGCTTCCATAGTAGGATTGTAAATTCCAGTTGAAGTAGCTGGGATATTGTTAGTATTAAAGCTTGAATCAGTTATATCAATAAGATTATTTGCATAGGTATATTGAAAACCGGTGCTGTATTGTTTATCGTCGTAAGGAACAATAATTATTCCTCCCATATCAACGTTATTGGTAGTATCTTTGCTAGTCGCATAAGGTGCTGGATTAAATCGTGGTTCTGCATTGCTCATACCGCGTCCGGCGCAAAGTTTGAAATACGATCCATCGAGACCTATAAGTTCTTCCATACCAAATTTTGCACTGGCCCCATCAAATTCAACATTGATAGTATGAGCAAGTGGTGAAGAAGCATGGTCATCATCCCGTAGATTGATGAGGTGACCTTCAGTAGATGGACGGCGTCCAATACTGATAGTCCAAGGGATATCGAGTCCTGCAAGCTCATCATCAGTATAAAAGAAATAAGCGGAACGGACACGAAGGGTGTCATCGTACGCCGATTCACCACTAACCCAGTCAAAGCCATCGTTATTTTGTGCATTATCTGGACTTAATGAACGCTCTCCAAAAATTTTATTGTATGCAAGTTGTCCTACAAAGCTTAGTTCTTTTGTTGCCGCATAGCTCATGCCAAGCCATAGGCGGTTGCTTAAGATAGCGTCATTTTTTTCTTTACTTCCATTCGCCATTGTGTACTGGACATTATCATAACTACTGCGGAAATCAACATCAAATTTCAAATGGTTTCCGTTGGTTCTTTTGTTGATGCTGCTCAATTGATCTTTAATGTCATCAATCTCTTTGGCAACATCTTCGTTGGCGGCAGTTGCTTTCTTGTTGCTTGTTGGAGCAGCGACAGCAGCTGTTTTTTGATCCGATTCAACTTTTTGGGCTTTCAGTGTGTTTAGCTCTGCTTTAAGAGCTGCCATCTCTTTTTCCATCTTATCGAATCGTTGTAAAATGGTATCATCAGCGATTACAGTGGTAGAAAGAAGCGCTGCAGCGACGATCGATCCTAAAAACTTTTGTTTCATAATTTGACTCCTTAAGTCTTTGGTTTATTGTATGGTAGATTCAATGACCTTGCATTGCTTTCAATGATATTAGCAAAAATTATATAAAAGCAATTTGAAAGCATCATTGTTTAGTGATAAAAGTGTGACGAAAGTAACTAATAACAATGAATACAGCTAATATTAAGAGGATTCCAAGTAAAATTCGCCCGATTTTCTCTCCTCTTATGACGTGAGTAAAAATTCGCAAGCGAATAAATTGTTCTCGTGCATCCGATGTTTCGTCGGCTCTGTTGATAATCGCCCAAGTAAACGAAGAGCAAGTACTTTAATACAGGAGTTACTCATGGTAACTATGAAAGATTTACTAGAGTGCGGTGTACATTTCGGTCACCAAACACGTCGTTGGAATCCAAAAATGAAAAAATACATTTTTGGCGTTCGTAAAAACATTTACATCATCGATCTACAAAAAACATTGCGTTTTTTCCGTAGCGCATATCAGCAAGTTCTTGATGCTGCAGCTGAGGGACAAACTGTTCTTTTCGTAGGAACTAAAAAACAAGCCCGTGTTGCTATCCGTGATGCAGCTATTTCATGTGGTATGCCATACGTTGACAACCGCTGGTTGGGTGGAATGTTGACAAACTTCCCAACAATCCAAAAATCAATCCGTAAACTTGAAATCATCGAAGAGATGCAAGCAAGCGGTCAAATGGGTCTTTTAACCAAAAAAGAAGCGTTGATGATGGGTCGTCAAAAAGACAAATTGATCGCATACCTTGGTGGTATCCGTAACATGAAAACTTTGCCTGACATGATGTTCGTTATCGATGCAGTAAAAGAAAACATTGCAGTTCTTGAAGCGCGTCACCTCGGTATCCGTGTTGTTGCACCTCTTGATACTAACTGTGATCCAGACGTAATCGACATTCCAATCCCTGGAAATGACGATGCTATCCGTTCAATTCAACTTTTCTGTAAAGAAATGGCAGAAGCGATCAATGAAGGTAAAGCACTTCGTAACGGCGGAAACGACGAAGAAGTAACTGAAGAAGAAATGGCTCCGGAAGCTGCAGTTGTTGAAGCACCTGTCGCTGCAGTAGCCCAAGAAGCGTAATCATGGCAGACGTAACAGCAGCAATGGTCAAAGACCTTCGTACGGCGACTGATGCGCCTATGATGGATTGTAAAAAAGCACTCACTGAGTGCGATGGCGACATGGAAAAAGCAAAAGAATTTTTGCGTGACCGTGGTATGGCACAAACCGCTAAAAAAGCGGATCGTGTAGCAGCTGAAGGACTTTTGGGTCTTAAAGTTTCGGAAACATTTACGTCTGCTTCGTTGGTAGAAATTAACTCTGAAACCGATTTCGTTGCGAAAAATGACGGCTTTATTGCTCTTGTTGGAAACACGGCAGCACACGTATTTACGACAGGTGTCAGTTCAGTAGAAGAGTTGAACGAAACATCTTACGAAACAGGAACTTTTTCAGAGTACTTTACGTCTCAAGTTGCTCGTATCGGTGAAAAAATTGTAACTCGTCGTTTTGTAACACTTAATGCAGGCGAAAACGGATGTGTAAACGGTTATGTTCACACAAACGGCCGTGTTGGTGTTTTGGTAGCAATCACATGTGATTCTCAAAAAACAGCAGACGCATTGGCTCCAATGGTACGTAACATCGCAATGCACGCATCTGCAATGAAACCTACAACGATGAGCTATAACGATTTTGACCCTGTATACGTTCAAGAAGAAACAATCGGTCGTATCGAAGCAATCAAAACAGAAAATGAAGAACTTGCACGTTTGAAAAAACCTCTCAAAAACGTTCCTCAGTATATTTCTATGTCACAGTTGACTCCTGAAGTTATGGCTGCGGCAGAAGAAGCGATCAAAGCTAAATTACTAGCAGACGGTAAACCTGAAAAAATTTGGGCAAACATCATCCCTGGACAATTGGCTCGTTTCGTAGCAGACAATACAACTTTGGATAAAGAACTTGCATTGTTGGATCAAAACTACGTTATGGATGATTCTATGACAGTAGCGCAAGCACTGACAAAAGAAGCTGCCGCTCACGGCGGAACAGCAAGCATCGTTGAATTCGTTAAATACGAAGTAGGCGAAGGCTTAGAGAAAAAAGTAGACAACTTCGCAGAAGAAGTCGCTGCACAAATGGCGTAAATAAACCTTTTGGTTTAATGCGCTCTCATTCCCAAGCTCCAGCTTGGGAATGCATACAGCAATCATAATTTTTTTACTCTCCTTAAACATTTTTCTCCTATAATTCCCCTATGATACTTTTAAAAGCAACCTCACTTTCTCATCGTTTTGATTATCCCCTTTTTAATGATATTTCATTAGAATTGCATGCCCGTGAATCGATAGCCATTGTCGGTGTCAGCGGCAGCGGTAAATCGACACTTTTGCACATCCTCTCTTCACTTTTAAAACCCAATAGCGGTAATGTCGAACTTTTTGGAAAAGATATTTATGATTTGGATGATAAACAGCTGGTACAGCTTCGCCGACATGATTTAGGATTGATTTATCAAAGCCACTATCTTTTTAAAGGCTTTAGTGCTTACGAGAACCTTGAAGTTGCGGCAATCTTAGCGGGAGAGACTATTGACACTGCCTTATTGGTAAGCCTTGGAATCGCTCAAGTGATAGGACAAAAGGTGACGGAACTCTCAGGCGGTCAGCAACAGCGTGTCTCGATTGCCCGAATTCTCTCCAAGAAACCGCGTCTTATTTTCGCCGATGAACCGACGGGAAATCTCGATCACACTACGGCTTCGGAAGTGATGGATCTTTTTATGGATTATTTGATTTCGCATGATGCAGGATTGCTTCTCGTAACACACGATGAAGCGTTAGCCGCACGGTGTGATCATATCTACAGAATGGTGGATGGCGCATTAGTGAGAGGTAAATAAAACGTGGAGTGGGCTGAGATTTTTAGTGAAGGACGGACGGCTGCATTTATTCTTTTGTTTGTTCGTTTTAGCGCACTTTTTATGGCAGTCCCCATTTTCTCTCATGCTAATATTCCGATGTCGGTGAAAGCCGCTATGGCCTTTTTCTTTACCGTTTTCTTTTTTGGTGCGCTCCCGCCGTTGCAAATCCATTTAGATGCTGCCACTTTAACCGTGGCAATTTTAGGAGAGATGCTCTTTGGGTTGACGGTGGGGATTATCTTGCAGCTCGCGTATCATGTCATAACGTTTGCAGGAGGGCAAATATCCTTTATGATGGGGTTTTCTTTGGCATCGGCTATTGATCCGCAGTCGGGTGTTTCGATGCCGATTATCGGACAGTTTTTGGCATTAGTCTCGTTGATGACTCTGCTTGCTCTTGATATGCACCACTGGATTTTATTGTTTGCATCCGAATCCATTGCGTCTGTCCCTTTGGGTGGATTTATGGTGACTCCAGAGCTTTTTAAATACATTATGCATGGGATGCTCAATATGTTTGTGGTAGGCTTTATGATTGCCTTTCCCATTACGGCACTTTCGATGCTTGCCGATGTTATTTTTGGAATGCTTATGAAGACGATGCCCCAGTTTAACTTACTGGTTATTGGTATGCCGATTAAAATCGGTGTGGCATTTGTAGTGTTGATGGCAACGCTTGCGGCAACGATGATGATCGTAACGTCTCAGATGCAAAGTGCGTTTGCGGTTTTAGGAAAATTATTTTAAATAGGGTTTTGAGCGCGTTAAAATTCGGTTCGTATTTTGGTGCATCGCATCAATAAAATCACGCTCATCATTGCACAGGGCAATTTGACTGTTTTGTGAAAGTTCCTCTCCACTTAATCTGCCTGAGATATGGCACACCATACTATCATCGATCAAAATTACTGTATCATTGAGAGGGCGTGCACGGTAAAGATAAAGATCAACACCGTTGTACGCAACGAGTTGCAGTGGGTCATTCGATGAATTTTGAGTAATCAAGGTGAGTTTGACTCCCTTGGAAACGGATTGAATAAGTTGGCGACGTAATGCAGGATGATTTAGTGATGGGGTAAGTAAAACAATGTGGGTATGCGCTTTTTTGAGATAGTTCATCAGTGCATATTCAAAAATGCTCTTTTCATCCGGGAGAAGATACGGAAGTGTTTGTGCGTTCGTAACACTTAATGTCAAAAATAAGAGGAGAAGTTTTATCATTTTATTCTTTTTTGGTTACAATGATACCATTTAGCTGACACAACATCAAGAAGGCAGTATTTGTTATGAGAATCTTATTATTAAATGATAATCCAGTTGTACGAAAATTGGTTGCCTTAAGTGCACAAAAAACAAAAGATGATTTGAATGTTATTTGGTCTGTTGATGAGATAGAGCATGATGCGTACGACTTGCTGATTGTGGATGATGCGTATTATAGTGATGAGATAATGACTGCATTAGGTGAGCGAATCACCTACAAAACAAGCCTTCTTATGGCAACTCGCGGAAATGCTGTTCCTGCGGGCTTTGATAAGGTGATTAATAAACCTTTTTTACCCACCGATTTGGTTGAGCTTTTTGCTAATATTGAAAAATCATTACTATCTACGACGGTAAAAGAAGAAGAAAAATCGATCATTTTACCGACGATTGAATTGGATTCAATATCGGATAATTTTGATGATGAGTTATTGGATCTTGACGATGAAGCAGATTTTGGTGAAGATAAAATCGAAGATTTGGTTGATATTGAAGCATTAGAAAGTTTCGATGATGACGATTTGCTTGGGGATATGAAGACCAATATTCTCGATCATGAAGAGGTCCAAGAGCTTCAAGATCTTTTGGATGATGCGGATGAGTTGGATGATGAAAGCGAGCTTAAAGTTGAAGCGCTAACGTTTGATGATGAAGAAACAGACGCCAAAGGGGATACATTTGATGAAGATGAATTCGATGATATTCTCAATGGATTGGGAATGGATGAGAGTGAGGATGCGCTTAAGCTAGAAGATGATGAGCTTGATGATGCATTGTTTGACGATTTAATGTTAGATGAGATGGATGTACCTGAAGCAACAGAAATACCAGAAGAAATACCAGAGAATCTTGAAGATTTATCTTTTATCGATGAGAAAGATGATGTCGAAGAGATAACGAGCGATTTGTTAAGTGATGATGAATTTGATGATCTTGAGCAGCAGATTCAAGATGCGGTGGGTGAATTGGATTTAGAGGATTTGGATTCTACACTGGATGATACCGGCTTAGAGGATTTTGGACTGGATGATTTGAGCTCTTTTGATGAGATTTATGACCTAGACGGTATTGATGAACGTGAGATAAAGCTCGCGATCGGAGAGAGTGTAGAAGAAGAATTAAGCGTTCGAGTAGGTGCGGGAGAGCATTCTTCATTAGATGCTGAAGCACTCTGTGAAGCTATGGGCAAGCCATCAAATAGCATGGAGATCAACAGTTCCGCTTCGTCAACTCCTTTGGCAGCTGAAACAGAGAAAAAAAGCTCTCATTCAGAAGGAATGGAAGCGTTACAAGCTCTTTTAAAAGCACTTTCCAATGATGATGTTGCTGCATCGCTCAAAGGGCTTAATATTAG
>JAGXHZ010000026.1 GCA_024635855.1 Sulfuricurvum sp. | reverse complement strand
GTGCAGAGGCATACCCCCTATGCGTTAAATCTAGCTGTTGAAATTTCATTCAACCTGTCATCATTGCGAACGTTTTGATCTCGATTTTAACATAGTGTTATATTGACATCCAATTTCATACTTCGCATCACATATCAGTTGTAAAATTTCCATTGCTTTAATCAAATTTTGTTTATCACCTTTACCATTATAATATGAGACTCCAAGATTATAGCACGCATCGGGATCACCACCCTTGCATCCTTTAGAATATAGATCTACAGCTTTAATACTATTTTGCTTTACCCCATCGCCTCTGTCATACATTATACCCACAGTATTACATCCTATAGTGATACCTCCATCACAAGCCTGTACTAAAGGTTCAATTGATTTAATCACATTTTTTTCAACACCTTCACCATTATAATACATCAAACCAATAGCATAACAACCTTCTGTCGAACCAAATCCGCATGCCTTTTCGTAATATTCGGATGCTTTGGTGAGCTGATTAGAAGAAGAGTATTTTTCAGCAAGATCATAGCACCCATCTGCACTACCTAATTTACATGCTTTATTGTAAAAATCATTGCTTTTTAAAAGATCATATTCGTACCAACTTTCATGACTATATCTGCTTCCAATCTCATAACAAGCTTCAGCATCTCCAGCATCACAGGCATTTGTGACTAATTTCAGTCCTGATTCATAGTACTCACCATCATAGCCATTTAAATACTTATCTCCTAGAGAAGTACAAGCTCTAACGTTTTCTTCTGCACAAGATGCAGTGAGTAATTTAATCATTTTCTTGTTAATTGATTTAATTTTTGCCAAATTATAATTATCTTGAGTCGCTTGATAATTAAAAAGTTGAGAATATTCGCCACATTTTAAAGCATTTCCATCATCACATACTTTTGTCGCAAGTTTAATTGCTTGTGAATAAAGCTTATTTGCTTTAGCAATATCTTTTTTTACTCCATATCCATTTTCGTAAATCTTTGCAAGTTCACTGCATCCGCCAGAATTATTTAAATCGCATGCCTTAGAATAGAAATTCATGGTTTTAGAAGCATCTGATTTAATGCCCCAACCTCTAGCATACATATAAGCAAGGTTATAGCACCCTTCGGCATTATTTCCTTCACATGCTTTTGCAAAAAGATCAGAGGCTTTAGAATGACTCATTTTAATTTGTCTTCCATATTTGTACATCAAACCAAGTTGATTAAATCCATGTGGACTTTTTCCATCGCTTGCTTTAGCGTAAAATTGTATCGCTTTTGTAGCATTCCATTTTACACCTTTTCCCTCGTCATACATATCACCGACAATAGCACATGCTTCGGCATCTTTGTCATCGCAAGCTTTAGTATAGAGTTCAATTGCTGTTGAATAATCTTTTTTATCATAGGCTTTTTTAGCCTCAGCCATCTTATCTTGACCACACCCATTAAAGAAAAAGAATAGTCCGATCAGAAAAAAAATATTCCATTTTATTTCAATTTTCACCATAAATTGACCTTTGCTTGACTATTTAAATGTGCCATTCTTGATTGCTTCTTCATAGGTACTATTTTGAATGACATCATCATTAGCACTACTATCATCTGTCTTGTTCATTTGATAGCCTATAATAAGTACAAATACCACCAAACCAATAATTAGTAAACGTGTCCCTGTTCCCAAAGTAGTTGAAGCTAAATTATCCAAATCATCTTCATTATTTTCAAAATCACTTTTTAAATTTTCTGCTCCATATACACTCTGAATAATTGCATTAAGCATCTTAGTATGTTTCTTGATTTGTCGTTTATTGTAATAATAAACAGTAAAAAATCCAACCGAAACTGATAGTACATTGGTAATAACGATAATCACATAAGATGCACTATAATTTAATATTGCTGGTGCATCTGGATGTGATACATTGATATATACAATTATTAATACAGCAACAGCAATCATTACTATCGCTGCCGTTACACTCGAATACAATAGTCCTAATGGTCCAAAGAATGATGCTAGTAAAAACTGTATAAAATAGCACTTTCGTTTTAAAATAGTTCCATCAGCCAGCATATTTAGTAAGTTTTGTTTATAACTTGGTTCAGATCGTTCATCATCTTCTGGTTGGCAATTTTTACATACACCGTCTTTCATGTCAAGCACGTTAAATACTTTTCCACACTTTTTACACATTCCCATTTGAGTGTTCTCCTATTTTGATGTACTTTAACTAACAGGGTTGATTTTTCTACAAGTTGCACAAAGCTTACATTCTAATTTAAGCTTTGTGGAAATTCAACTCAGCCTGTCCCCTTTATCTTCAAAATACCTGACCCCTTATTTATTCTGTCACAACTACAACTATATTTTTAAATTCATATTTTTTATCATTACGTATAATTCCCACATTAACATAATTCCCAGGTTTTATACTTTGAATAACTCTAATATAGTCTGTATCTGATTGAATTGGAACAGCATTAATTGAAACAATTATATCTTCACTTTTAAGTTGAGCACTACAAAAAGAATACTGTATCACACGGGAATACATCTCATGTTCAGATAGTCCATCATAATCGTGATTACATAATGATGAACGGGGATATGGTAAATAAACAATCTCAGCTTGGATTTCAGATATTTTTTTTAATATTTCATCTGAGGTATTCAATAATATATAATTATAGTTGCTATAAAAACTAAGTTTTGTCCCATCAAAATAACAGTAAATTTCATCCCCATCTTGATTGCGCTTACTATTAGGATCCTTTACAAATCCATCTTCTATGGGTGTAGTCACTTCCCATGTAGATGTTATTTCAGGCAATGAAATTAAAATCTTACTTTTTTCTACCAATGCTTTAAATTGACTATGAAAACGTTTTTTTTGAAAATCTGCAAAGGAATTATCTTTGGTAATAAAAAAATTAACCATAGCATTTGAAAAGTCTTTATCAATTTTTACCGACCAATGGACTCTTATATAATCACCATCGTTCTGTTTACGTAAATCAACAGTATTTGTTCTATATTCCCTTTGTTCAGATGTAATCTCTGGCTTATCAATATGAATTATTGCATGTTGGGACATTTTCTTTATAAAATTATTATCTATAAAATCGATGGCTTCATTTACTTCAGCAATCTTTTGTTCGTATTCACTTTGAATTGATCCCTTTTCAAAAATAACCTTAGTAGCCCCTTCGTTTTTTTCTATCTTTGTAAATAACCGCTCTCGTTCATCTCGTAGAACCTTAATCTCTTCTGGTTTAACTGATTTGGCATTTTCAAGAGTTCTCATCTGCCCGCTGAGTTTTTCAAGAGCTGATGAAAGATCTTTATTTTCTTTTTCAAGACCCATCAAGCGATCTTTTTTAGCTTTATCCTCTCCGAGCTGTTTTACTCTCTCACGTAGCGTTCCTAAATCTATACGAGCTTTGATAGCTACTTTGTAAACTGTTGTCTTGTTTGCCAACATTTCCATGGTGTCATTCGTGATCTCACTTTGCAAGATGGCAGCAGAAAATGATCTGAGTTCTTGCTTCGTCACTTTATCAACAGTATCACCATTGATCTGTTTCGTCACCGATTCAAAATTACTTTCGATATAAGTACCTGCGACTTCACTTGCATTTATTTTTGCCTGCGTCAATGCCATCATTCGTGCTTCTTTACGGTTATCACTATCACCCATAATATATTCACCTGAGGCGATAACGGTGACTATATCACCTTCACGAGAAACGATTTGATCAGCGGAAAATAAAGAAGATACCATTAACACTAAAATGAAAAATATTTTTGACATTCAAATCCTTTAGCTACAAATAACAACAATACTATTGTTATTACACAGTTTTTGAATATTTTCTACTTTTAAAAAAGTACAGTCCGAAGTTATTTTCGTAATTTCTGATTTAACACAACTCATAATTTTTAACATAAATAAAAAAGCATCATCAGGAGAATTATAAACAGCTGGTTCCCCATCATAAATACTACCTTCATGTAAGCTAACAATATATTGACTATTTTCTATTTCATCAATTGAATATTGTCGAGAAACTCCATCATTTGTTTTTGTGGTAATCATTTGTGACTTCATATATTTACCTTTTTTAAATTTTTACAGTTATTGCATTTGATTTCTGCAAGTGCTTCTAAGGCTCGATGCACCACCCAGCATCTCTCTTCTTCTTCTTTAGATTTTGCTAAAATACTTTTATCATGTAATTTTTGGTGATCTTCAACACCTTTTTGAAGTGTGTTGACTAAATCATTCTTATAACAAGAATAATCTTCAGAGATTGCATCAGCAATCGCCTCTAACACGCTATCCATATCATCACAACATTTTTCTATTATTTCTTCTGTAATTTCACACTCATTTACATCAATCTCACAAAGACACTCTTTTATAATCCTTCTGTATATCGCGCATGCTACTATTTTTGAATATATAACATCAGGGTAATTGGCAGATGAATCTATAATAGACTTCAACTTACTTAACGTATTACAAATTTCTGCGATATTACATTTATCCCACTGTAAAACTTTTTTGCAAAAAAAATTTTGATCCATTTTATTTTCCTGAATCATAATTTTTCCAATTCTTTATCCAATTCATCCTGCGCCTGTTTTGCCAACACTTGCTGATGAAGTGCCTCATCATTTTTAAAACTGCTTTTCACTGCATTTTTCACTGCTAATACATTCTGTTCTGACATGCTCATTAACACCCACAGCTCACCCGATGGTGAAATCCACATATCTTTGCGTTGTGTTCCGATAAGTTCTTGTTTTGTTACTTGCTTCGACACACTCGAAACTACTTTATCAATCGTTTGACCATCGCCTACGCCTGTTTGCTGAGTAAAATTTTTGACCATATTGGCAACTTTAACCTGCATTTGACGAGCCATTTGATCGCGTGCATTGGCTTCTGCCTCAGTTATCGCGAATTGTGTCCCTGCTTTACCGATTTTTGCACTGCCTGCTGAACTGATACCTTTTTCATTATCTTGGGTTAGTACCCATTTTGGGGCGTTGGAAAGTTCATTTTGTACCTCTTTAGGTGCTTGAGTAGCTAAAACCCATTTTGGTGCATCGGCAAGTTCATTCTTAATCTCTTTTGGTGCTTGTGAAACGGAATCTACTTTTGACGAACAACCTACCATCCCTAATGCAACTGCCACAATTACAGAAAATATCAATGAAGCTTTTAGCATAAAATAACCTTTAAAATCTAATTTAGACTATAGTATCTATATCAGACTTAACTACTTCTTACAATTTGTACAAAATAATACAAAATAGATTGTGAGAGTTATTGGTGAATATAATTGAAAAAATAAATTTCTTATTAGAAGAAAAAGGGATTTCTAAAAAGGAGTTTGTTGAGAAGCTCCAAAAGTTAGAACCGAAACTCAAAGGGACGGGTGAAATTCCAAGTGAACAAACAATTTATCGTTATCTCAATGAAAGCCGAGAACTAAAAGTCGAGCTTATCCCCTACATCGCTGAAGTGTTGGAAGTGAACGAACAAGAGCTTTTTACGTTTGATCTCGAATACTCCTGCAACTACAATTACCGACAATCCAAAGAAGTGCGTGAAATAATGGAACTATTGCAATATGCGCCAAATGGTGTTGTCGTACATATCAAAGAGCAACTGTTAAAATATAAAGTGCTTTATGGGGAGAGCTTGGGGAGGATTTAAAAACAGATTGGTTGGACTCCCGCTTTCGCGGGAATGACAGTTGTAACGATTAACGTTTAGAGAATTGAGGAGAACGACGTGCTTTACGAAGACCTGGTTTCTTACGCTCAACGATACGTGAGTCACGAGTAAGCATACCGTAAGGTTTCAATACAGCACGGAATGCTGGATCAAATGTACAAAGTGCTTTCGAGATACCGTGACGAAGTGCGTCTGATTGACCTGAAAATCCGCCACCGGTTGTAGTTGCGTTAATATCTACCGATGCGTCTTGTTTAGTAAGAGAAAGAGGTTGCGTTACACGCAATTTTTTCGCTTCAAGACCACCAAGCCATGCGTCAAGTGAAAGACCGTTAACGGTAATTTTACCGGTACCTGGAGTCAACCATACTTTAGCGATCGATGTTTTTCTTTTGCCAGTTGCATATGTTTTTACCATCAGGAATCCTTACTTAGCGATCTGTGCAGAGTGAGGATGCTCAGCATCTGCATAGATTTTTAATTTTTTGAGCATCGCACGACCTAATTTTGTTTTAGGAAGCATTCCGCGAGCTGCGAGTTTGAAGAGTTTTTCTGGGTTTGTTGCCAAAAGCTCTGTCATTTTTACACTTTTAACGCTACCGAAGTAACCACTATGTGTGTGATATTCTTTGTTTGCCAATTTACCATTACCGTTAATAACGATTTTAGATGCATTGATAATAACAACGAAGTCACCACAGTCAATATTTGGAGTAAAATAAGGTTTATCTTTTCCGCGAAGACGAGCAGCAACATCTGTCATTAAACGACCGAATGTCATACCCTCTGCATCGATCAAAACCCATTTACGGTCGATTTGCTCAGGTGTTGCAATTTTAGTAAATTTCATCGTGAGCCTCCTTTTTAAGTCTTTTAGTGGCGAAATTGTACCCTTTTAAACTTATATTATACTTAAATTAAGTTTTCTATAAGCACTGTATTTCCTCTGCTTTTTGCCATTCACACGTTTCATCCCGTGCATAACAGACATACCCTCTCACTTCACCGCCCAAAAGCAAACCTACCGCATTCATGTAGCTCTTCACTTGCTGGACATGCTCCACGCTTTTTTCTTCTCCGCTTTTATAGTCGATAACCACCCAGTACCCCTCATCGTGTTCTATGAGCAGATCAATAATTCGCTTTTGACCTTGATAGTAAAAGGCTTGCTCTTTGTAGCTTTTACCTTTTGTTAAAAGACAAAACTGCTCATCCGTGATTAACATGGACAGGGTTTGGCGCAATTGTTCCAGTTTAGCCTCACCGATATTCATGCCATACCGTTTTCGCGTAGATTCAAGAGCATTTTTGAGTGATTCAATCTGAAAAGTTCCCATCATTTCCAACGCATAATGGAGCGCAAGACCATAGTTAATCGCATCATAATCTACAATAGCATTTTTTTCTGGCTTCGCTACATCACTTTGTTTTCCATATCCTATACTCTTGATCTCAACGTGTTTTAGCGGCTGGACTTCCAAAAGAAGAGTTGTTTCAAACAGATACTCTCCCCAACGCCCTTGGCTAAGTCCCAACGGTTCAAACCAAGAACTTTTTGGCTTTGCAATGATGGTGAGCGACTGCACTGCTCTTGTTAATGCAACATAGAGAGCATTGAGCTGATCGCTTTTCTCAAGCTGTTTCTCTTTTTCTAAACCATTTTTGTAAACGTCGTCCAATTCCTCTCGACCCTTAGTTCGAATAAACATCCGCTCAAGATGGATTCCATCATATTCGTATAGGATAAAATCACTGCGGCTTTTCATCTGCCCCAATCTGTCCAAGACGATAACATGTTCAAACTCCAACCCTTTGGATTTATGGACTGTCATAATCCGTATCCCGTGTAAATCGCTTTGAGGCGAAGAGGCTTCAAGCCGATCTATCTCAAAAACAACTGCCTCAATATCTGGATACGAGCTCAATTTTTCAACAAATAGTATCGCGCTCTTATCTCCAATGCCGTGTTTGAGAATAAATTCAACACACTGTGTCTGTACATCAACGATTGACTGGCGTTGTATATTCTCGTCCCCAAGCAATGCGGCACAGTTTTGGCGATAAATCTCATTCCCAAAATAACAATAACGAAGATATTCAATTATGGCACGTACACTTCGCTGATGAATAAGACGTGATGTCGCTTCACTTACTACCGGTATTGTGTGTTCTTCGAGAAGCTCTTGTACCCGTGCGGCATCTGAATTCGTACCGCACAAAATAGCAATATCATCCCTATTCGCCCCTGCTTGACTCAATTCTTCAATCTGCTTTATCAGAACATCAAGCGGTTCTTCATCGATATACACCTCAACCAAGCCACCGCTTTTCGTAACAGGAGAGGATTGGGAAATATACCGCTCCATTATCTCACCAAAGACACGATTTACAAATTCTACTACTTGTGATCGTGAGCGATAGTTCACCTCTAAGGCGCGGACTTGAACATCAAAATGTTCGGCAACCTGATAAAAAAGGGCACTCACCCCTCCCCTGAAACGGTAAATGGATTGTTTGACATCTCCAACAAAAAAGAAACTTCCCCCCTCATTGACCCCAACGCCTGCGGCAATCTCTTCGATCAGCGGTCGTAAAATATCAAACTGTATCACGCTCGTATCTTGAAACTCATCCAGAAGCAGATGTTTCATCGACGCATCGAGTCTAAAATAAAGAAATTCACTTTCCAATTTTCCCCGCAGCAAATCATGCACCATCAACGCAATATCATCAAATGTAAGCTCGTTATTTTGAACGATCAGCGCATGACGACTCTTGATATAAATCTTCAAAATACGGTTTAAAGCACTCAAAAGCTGGGCTTCGCGGTATCGCATTTGAATGAGCACGTTCTCTTGGATGCACCGTAATAATTCATCCATTTTAGGCTCATAGATTTTTTTAAAGTCCCAATACTCCAAACTCGGCTTAAAAATCCACGACTTTTTCAAAAGATCCTCATAATCTTCAATGAGCATCGTCTTACGCGAGCGATCACTCAATGGTTTACTAAGCAGCAATTGCGACAGTTCACGTGCGTGCGCCATCGCATGGGCTATGGGATCAAAAGTCAATGAAGGCGGAGAAATATCCAAGCTTTCAAGCTCTTTGTGTTTTGCATAAAGGGTTGAAAGAAGCGTAAACACATCTTCAAGCCGCTTGGAACTTAATTGCGAAAGATTCGTAAGCGTTGCCATCTCCCCCTCAATCTCCACCTCATGCAAAAAACGTTTTAAAAACTTCACTTCATGATGGGCGTTGGACGCTGAGAATGTCGGCATAATCCCTGCATTAAGGGCAAATTTACGCAAAATACTTCCAAAAAAAGTATCAATCGTTGAAATTTTCATATCCGAGCGAAGCAGTTTCCACAGGACCTTATCTCGAAGACTCAAGATTTCATCTTCTCCTAAACCGCTTACTTTAGCTATTTCAGCCAATTCGCCCCGTTTTTCCAATGCGTGCAGTGTCTCCACAACACGAGTTCGCATCTCGTTGGCAGCTTTGTTCGTAAAGGTCAATGCGGTGATGGTTTCAACCTCTTCTCCCATAAAAAGCAAACTCAAATAGCGGACGACGAGATTAAACGTTTTCCCGCTTCCGGCACTCGCTTCATACGCTAAAAAAGGTTCAAAATTACTCATCTACAGCTCCCTTTCACACAATAGCGCATAAGGACAGTATCGACACTGTTTAAAATCCTCCGTCATTTCCCAAATCCACGTTTTTTGGAGCGCCAAACCCCGCAAAATTTCGTGTAATTTTTCACTCTTTTCCTCTAAAAACTGCTCATAAACAATTTTTCCTGTTTTGAGATCATAGTATCCGCAACGGCTGAGATTTCCAAACTCTTGGGCAAGCACGCTATAAATCGCGAGTTGATAATCCACATCGCTCTCTTTTGGTTCACTGGTTGTATCGGCGAAATTACCGGTTTTATAATCCAATACTTCTAATCCATCGAGTGTACGATCAATCCTATCAATTCTACCAACAAGCTCAATCCCCTCAATCATCCTTCGAGCCTCTTTTTCATGATACGCAACACGGTTTCCCTCTCTAAACCTCTGCGCCTCATTGAGATAAAAAGGAGTTAGCTTCTCAATCCACAACGCTTCAACATAACGCTCCATCCCATCACTCGCCTCGTGCTCCCCCAAAACCTTGATGATGGCTTTTTTAATCTCATCGGACGAATCATAATGATCGCAGGTCATGTATATTTTTTCCATAGCCGCATGAAGACGATTGCCAATATCTCGCTCGCGACTTAAATCTTGGGGTTGTTCATGCTCTTTTATTTTTAAAATATATTTGGTAAAAAACTGTCGTTTGCACGTTAAAAAACTCTTTAGAGCGCTCGCAGAAAGAGGGTGTGCACAAAAATCATAGTCACTCTCATAATGCTCAATACGACGTTCTTTAAATTCTGCATTGGGGAAAAGAAGTGACCCGTAATCAACCTCTGCTTCATGCGTCTGTATCCCCAACTGCAATAAAAATCGAGACGGTATGGTTTCAGTGTTTTGAACACACGAAATTGCAACTTGTTGCGCACGCTGAAACAGCATCCAATAATAATGTTTTTGGAGGGATTCACGCTCCAATGTAGTAGGTAAATCAGCTATCCGTCTCGTTTTCGTATTTAAAAAGAGATCTTTTTGACTTCGATGAGGGACATACCCTTCATTAAAATCAACGACAATCACCCCATCAAATGCTACTCCCCGAGTCTCCAATAATCCCATGACCGTAATTTTTCCGCCACGAACATCATCGATGGAACGGTTTTTCACTCGTGAGAGATATATCCGCAGTGCTGATTTGAACTCATATCCGGACAATGCATTGACAATGGGTTTAAATTTTTCACACTCTTCATTTAAAATCTCTTTGACCTCACTACGATAAGCGGCTTCTACCATCATGGCACATAAACAAACCAGATCATCGTAACGAAACGGTTCATAATAATGTCTCTTTATCCATTCATGCAACTGTGATGAAACTCTCTCAAGCCGTGCCTTATTCTCCACACTTTGCTCACTCATGTACAGTTCTATGGCTTCTATGTCGCATACAACTCGTTCATCACTAAGCGATGTTCCCATTGCGAAGTTAAAATTTTGTTCATCATCAAACATTCGTAAATAGCTCGCAAACGCCTCATCCGGAGTGACGACCACTATACGCTCTGGGCTAATTCCGCTCTCCACCATCATAACAATCTTGGCTTTTACAAATCCAACCTGCACCAAACGGTTATGAAATACCTCACACGTCACATCTTCTAATGGTGAAATCACAGAGGATTCTACAATGGACATATCACTTAAATTGAGTCGATATTTATAACCTGCTTCTATATCCACGGACAACTCTCGAAATCGCGACGACATTTTTTCATTAAATGTTGTAGCATAATAGTGACATTCCACTCGCGTTACAGCCGCACAAGAACGAAGAACTTCAAGCTCATAACGACTCAAATACCCCTCAACATGTACGGTAATGGACTCAAATTCTCTCACATATTCTTCATTTATCACAATGGTAGATTTAGAAAATATCGGGTCACTCCACCCACGCGATTGGACTATATCTCTGTAACTAAACCATAGCTGTTTTAATATCGCAATATGCTCTTCGTATTCTCCATAAACATCCGCACCTTCCAATGCGTCAATGGAAACCATCTCTCCACTGAGTTCTTCAAAAAAACGAAAAATATAAGTAGAATTTTGGATAAATGTAAAAAAGTTGCGTTCAATAAGGAGTTTATCAAAAGTAGAGAAATTAGAGGCTTCGTGAAGGGCAAGAAGGCGTAAATCATTATCCGGAGATACGACATTTTCACTCAAAATCACCCGATCCAAAAAATCACCCATCCCCATAAGAGCAGGTAAAAATCCTTCACTGTAGCTTTCTACTGTGTCACGTATGGCACGCGAGGTGGGGAAAACAACGCAGGTGCGTTGCATTAAAACTCGAAAGTATTGGGATTGCGGGTGTCGGCTTTGAGATTATAGTAACGCTGTTTATCTCCGATGGAAACTTTTGCTAAAATATCCCAACGACCTACTTTTGGAAGATCTACCGCATTAAAGGTGTATTTTCCTTCATTGATGGTTGGGCTAGAGAGATTTAGATCAAAATCAGTAGTATCAGGGCGCGTTAACACCACCTCAACTTTTGCGTTGCTAATTGCATTATTTGATTTATCGCTTATTTTATATGCGATCACAGCCCCTTTTTGGGTGACCTGGGGTGTTAAAAAAGCAATGGTATAGTTTTGATCAAAGCTAATTTGTGCGGTGATAATATCATTCACATTATCATCATAATCATGATAACTTTGCATGCCATATTTCGACATTTCTACAGGATTATTAAGCGCTACCTTTACCGTAACAACACATGCTGCAACCACACCGATTATTGATAAAGCAATAATCCATGGCCATTTTTTACCTGCATTAGTATTTATATTATTCACTTTTTGTCTCTCTTTTTCTAAAAAAGCGCCCTCTTATATAGATAAAAAGTGCATACAAAATGATACCGTAAAAAACTAAACGCAAAATATCAATAAATGTTTGGCTGCCGGTCCCTGCAGATGAGCTAAGAGCTTGACCCTTTGAAGCTGCAATTTGTTCTGCTACATCGGCATAACCGTTATACATAGCAACAGAATATTTTGAAACAATTTCTGCCCCTTTAGCACGTTCTGCCAAAATAGGGAGAATCGTACCACCACGATTAACAATCAACTCTTTTACTTCATCAAAATTACGAGCAAACATAATCGAACTCACCACAGCACCAATAAAAGTTGCATTGGGGCTCAAAACTTGCCCTTTGTTAAAATCATTATATAAAGATGTTGGACGGGCTAGAATATCGACCTCTTTTTTGAGCTCTACAAACGTCATAATAACAGCAGAGCCATTTACCTCTGAACTTATACGCTTTTCAAAATCACTGATTGATTCATTTTCATCCAAATCGCGAACCATTACCAAATAAAGTGAAATACCTGTTTTAGCTTTAAGTTCAGACCCTATGGATTCAATTTGCAGAGCAAATTTTGGGTTTTTAACAACATCATCTTTATATAAAAATTCAGCATGAAGAGAAGTGAAGAAACATGATAAAAGTGTGAGGGCCGCTAGCCCTCGTGAAAATTTCAATTTAATCAACCGATGTAGAGGTGGTTAGGTGTAACTACCGCCCACAACGTGATCGCTGCAGAAACAATCAAAGCAACAGTGATGAGTTTATCCATGATACTTGCCATCTTAAACCCCTTATTTAACATCAACAATATGTTTAGCATTTTCGGTGCTAATCATCTTGATGTCTTTTTCATTTTCGACTTGATAGAAGTTAGCCGCGCTTGCTTGTTGTACACCCAATCCCAAGACGGTTAAACCGACGAGGATAGAGAGAAGCAATACGGTAGCAACTAACATGCCGGTAATACCGTGTATTGAAAATATACTACGATTTTCCATAATTTGCTCCTTATTTCTTACTCAAGCTTGCGACATACGCGTCAAGTGCTTTAAATTGAACTTCAGTTAGGTTATTAAATGCCGGCATTGTACCGATTGCACCTTTTTTACCATGTTTAAGAACCATATCAACCATAGTCGGAGTCATCTCAGCAATGTTTGGAGCAACCATCTCCATACCTTTGCCATCAGGTCCATGACATGCCGCACATGTTCCAGCGAAAACATCAGCACCTTCAGTACCTTTTAATCCACCTGCAACATATTTAGAAACCGCATCAATCTCTGCATCAGTAATCAATGCATTAGTATTAGCGTTCATTAATCCGTTACGATCAGGCATTGGCATGCTTGTTCCCAAAAGATTGTTGTTTGCACCGTTTACAACAGCATGCTTTACTGATTGCTCAGCAAGACGAGCATGTAAATCAGCAGCTTTTCCACCCATACCATCTGCTTGTAAGCCATGACATGGTGCACATTGAACGATAAATACAGATTCACCCAT
>JAGXHZ010000025.1 GCA_024635855.1 Sulfuricurvum sp. | reverse complement strand
GCCTCTGCACAGCCCGCCTTCGCGGAAATGACGGAAGCCGTAGTGTTAAATAACAAAAAAATAGTCGCCCATGAAAAACTCTAAAGTCCTCCTATATTATGGACTTTAAAAGCTATTTTTTACTATGATTTCGACCATATATGAGGTGTTCACCCCTTACTTTCTGGTCGAAAAGAGTCCTTAAATACTCCCAAAAACTGTTTCAAATAATCAACCTAATCTTTTTTACAATATACGGGTCGGGCGTTAAATGTAAAGATGAGAAATTTTCTCTTATTCTCACTTTTCAAAAGTGGAACACGGACTACTGACTTGTTATGATATAATTTCACAATAAAATTAAAAGGGGAGACCATGGCATTTAAAATGACCAAAAACGGTAAAGTTGTTAAAACATACTTTCGTGGCAAACTACCTAAAGCTGTCATCATCGCAGTAGAAAACAATCCTCAAGGTGATAAAGCCGTCCAAAAAGCGATGAATATCATCAAAACAGCCAAGGTGGTGTGGGATTTTTAAGCCTCGAAAGTTCGTAGCCACTAAACTACCAACTGCTTACCTCACAAAGACCTCTACCGAACAAGAACGCCAGTTTATCAAGCAACTCTCCTCTTCAGCGGAAAAAGGATCTATTGTTGTTTACGCGCTTGAATTAGATAATTCTTTGGCTGGCCTTATCGGTTTATCCGCTTCACGGGTTGATTCCATCTCTACGATTCAGATTGATTATTTGTTTGTTTCCAGTGAACATCGAGGCAGTGCATTTGAAGAACTCGCCAATACCAAAATTTCTACCTATCTAATCGACTTGGCTATCGTATTGGCAAAAAAAATCAGTTCAGAGGTCGGAGTGCGCTGGCTTGCGCTGGTTCCCGACAATGACAAGCTTGAAGAGTTTTATACAAAAGAATTCGGATTTAAACCGCATAACGACAGAGACAAGCAGCGTTATCTTTTTCTAAAAATTTAAATTCTCAAACAATGGATTACCAAATCGGTTGACTTGTGTCAGACACTCCCTTTTTTTTGGAAGTTTCTCTTCCCTTACTTTTTCATCCGAAACAGCTTTTTATTATACATATCATCCATTACTTTTACAAATGCCAAGGCATCTTTTTCAAGTTCTTTATCATGGGAAGCAGATTTTAAATGCTCATGTTCATAGACAAAGGTAAGCGGTTCTTTGTTGGGCTGAATAATAGCTACTTTATCATGGACGCGAAGCGCAAATGTATCATTAAACATCATAAGTGCCATCTCTTGCTTGCTATCGCTGTAAATGGAGTGTCCTAAGACGGGATAGGTAAGGTTTGCACCGATGAGATCAAGTGCGGTTGCAAGAACGTCAGGCTGAGTGGCGAGGCGTTCAAATTTCTGAGGCTTAAGTCCATCGGCGATAATGAGTGCGGGGATATGGAACATGTTGACCGGTACAAGATCATCTCCATAGACGCGGACGTTATGATCGGCTACGACCACAAAGACGGTATTTTTATAATAGGCTTCTTTTCGGGCTAGTTCAAATAGGCGTCCGATTGCAAAGTCGGCATATTTGACAGCATTTTCAACCCCTTGACGCGGTTTTTCCTTAATAAATTCGATTTTTCCATCGGGAAGCTCAAATGGTGAATGGTTGGAGGAGGAGAACATGACGCTGACAAATTTTTCTCCCTTAAGGTCGTGCGCTTTGAACTTTTCATGGGCTTTTAGTACCAAATCTTCATCACTGACCCCCCATGTACTGACAAAGCTTGGATTTTTGTAATCTTTTTGTTCGATCACTTCATCAAAACCATTTCCCATATACCAGCTGCGCATGTTGTCAAATCGTCCTTCTCCGCCATAAATAAAGCTTGATTTGTACCCAAGCGGTTTTAACAGTGAGGCAACGGTGAAAAAATCACTTTGAGATTTATTGCGTTTTACCACTTCCTCTCCCGCTACTGGGAGCCATCCTGAGCTCATGGCGGCAAGTCCTCGAATCGAGCGGGTTCCGTTGCTGAAGAGATTCGTAAATGCCAATCCTTCGTGAGAGAGCTTTTCAAGATTGGGAGTGATGCTCACGTCGCCGCCGCTAAATCCGACAAATTGACTACCCAAGGATTCTTGGATGAAAATAACGAGATTTTTAGGTTTTGGGGATGAAAAATGGCTCGGTTCGGGGCGATTAAAGGGCAAATCACTTCCTATCGGTATATTAAGACGCTTAGAAACACGTTGGTAGGCTTCGGCTAAATTAATCTTTCCATAGCTATTTACGAGCTTATCGGACTCTTTTGAATAGCTGTAATAGGCATCACCAATACTGTAAAGAGAGTTTTTGGCAATCTCATTTGCCATGCGGTTGGTACTGTACAGTGCGTCGGAGACGTTGGCTGGACGATGACCTAAAGAGGAGCGAATACCGATAAAAAGTAATGCGGTAATAGGCAAAAGAAGTAAAAAACGCTTCCATAGAGGTGTTGTAAGCGCTTCTTCGAATTTCAGCGGTGAAAAGCGTACAAAGAGCCATGCCGTAATCATTAGCATAATAAAAGCCACTACAAGCTGCATCGGATACTCTTTGAGAATCATCGATAGGACTTCTTTTGGGTATTTGAGGTACTCGATAAAGAGATAGTTGGGGCGAACATCGTATTGAGCGACAAAGGGGAAGGTTGCATTTTCGATATACAATGCAAGGAGCAAAAAGGTTAAGACGTAGCCATTAAGGAGACGTGTTGCACTTTTGACAAAATACTGGGGAGTCAGTGAAAGGATGAGAGCAGGGATGATGAGAATAATCGAAGTGGTCATCGTATCGAGTTTGAGCCCGTATAAAAAAGACAAAAGAGATTCAGCAAATGTAATATCATGCAAGCGATCAGCGTATAGAATATAAAGCCCAAGTCGTCCCAAAACGAAAAGAGCGATAAAAAGTAAATAGATTTTAAAAAGTTCTTTGAATATGCGCATAAAGCCCTCATGAATGGAATGTGGTATTATAAGGGATGATTAGCTAATAACCAAGGTTTACGCAATGTTAATCGAAAATAGATTATTATTCGACACTTTTTTATTTTAGATAAGGTTGTTTTTTGTTTACTAAATCCTTTGGCGTGAAATCACGTTTTCTTATTATTGGGGTGGCGCTTTTTTTAACGCTTGCAGCAAATGGGGCATTTTTCAAACATGTTACTGAGGTTTATCCTCTTTCTTGGGACACCGTTGCTTTTATTACTTCGTTGGCATTGGTTTTGATGAGTGTTACGATCATTCTTCTATCCTTATTTAGTTTTCGTTATACGATTAAACCTCTCCTCATTCTAATTCTTATTTTTTCGTCTTTTTTTTTTAG
>JAGXHZ010000024.1 GCA_024635855.1 Sulfuricurvum sp. | reverse complement strand
AGATGTGTATAAGAGACAGATACACTGGAGACAAATCTAAATGAATCGGCTGATTTATTTAGTTTCACGCTTGTTTTGTACGTGATATTCATAGGACTATTGCCCTCTTTTATCGTGTATCGAGCCAAAATTACACCCATGAGCGTAAAGCAGACGCTCTTGGAAAAAGGGAAGATTATCGGGATATCGCTTGGTATTGTTGGGGTACTCTTGTTTTCATTTAGTAAGAATTACACCTCATTTTTTAGAGAACATAAACCGTTACGTTATTACGCAAATCCGGGTTATTATCTTTATTCCGTCGGTTCTTATATTCAAAAGTCGTTGTCCCATCCGTATACGGGATTACAGGTAATTGCAGCGGATGCAAAAGCTATCCCGACGAGCGAAAATCGCAAGTTGGTGATTTTGGTGGTCGGTGAAGCGGTACGCTGGGATCATTTTACACTCAATGGTTATGGACGTGAAACGAATCCGTTGCTTAAAAAAGAAGATATTATCAACTTTACTCAGTTTACTTCTTGCGGAACTGAAACAGCTATATCGGTACCGTGTATGTTTTCTTCTTTTGGCAGGGAATCGTACGAAGGAGAAAAAGCCAAACATACTGAAAATGTTTTGGATATTTTAAAGCGTTCAGGTGCGAATATTTTGTGGCGGGATAACAACTCCGATTCTAAAGGGGTCGCGCTTCGTGTAGCGTATGAAGATTTTAAATCACCCGATAAAAATACGATGTGTGAGGATGGAGAGTGCCGAGATGAGGGGATGCTTGTTGGCTTGCAAGAATACATTGATGCGCATCCTAAAGGTGACATTGTTATCGTACTGCATCAAATGGGAAATCACGGTCCGGCGTATTATAAACGTTATCCAAAGGCATTTGAGAAATTCACCCCTATCTGTAAAAGCAATCAGTTAGAACAATGCACCCAAGCTGAGATTACGAATGCGTACGATAATGTGCTTTTGTATACGGATTATTTTTTAACCAAGGTAATCGATGTGCTTCAAAAGAATGATTCCTCGTTTGCAACAGCGATGTTTTATGTAAGCGATCATGGTGAATCATTGGGAGAAAAAGGGCTTTATTTGCATGGTTTTCCTTATGCCATTGCACCGGAAGCGCAAAAGCATGTCCCCGCAGTTATGTGGTTTGGACAAAAGTTTCAGGTGAATAAAGAAAAACTAAAACAAAATGCTTCTCAGCCGTATACCCACGATTTTATCTTTCATACCTTGTTGGGGATGAGTGAAGTGAGTACTTCTGTGTATCAAAGCGAGCTGGATATCTTGCATGGAGTCCACTAGAAATATTCTCATTACGGCTATTGTTTTAGTCGTGGCAGTCCTCTTTTTTGGATTGAGTGGAGCGGATATTTGGGTACAGAGCCATTTTTACAATTTCTCGACGCACCAATGGATTCTCGATACGAATAATACCGTTCTCAAGTTTATTTTTTACGACGGGATTAAACGTCTGTTAATCATCATCGCTGTTCTTTTTTTATTTGCTTTGATACTGGGATGGAAAAAACAGTGGATGAGGGCGTATCGACGCGGATTAATCATTGTGGTGCTTTCTTCGATTGCTGTTCCGCTTGTTGTCGGTTCTTTAAAAGCAGTTTCGAATATGCCGTGCCCCAAAAGTTTGGACATTTTTAACGGAACGTACCCGCATACGTGCGTTTGGGAAAAATACACGAGTAAAGATTGTCATTTAGAAAAACAAAAATGTTGGCCAGCAGGTCATGCTAGCGGCGGATTTGCCCTCTTATCGTTGATCTTTCTATTTCAAGACCGAAGAAATAAAATCGCAGCGGGGGGTGCTGCAATTGTCATCGGAGGGAGTATGGGAAGTTACAAAATGCTCATCGGAGACCATTTTTTGAGTCATACGGTGATTACAATGATTGTGGCGTGGCTGCTTGTTCTTTTGATTGCTAAGGGTGTAGATAAGGTGATAAAGAAAAACATCAAGGTAGTTGACGTACAATAACCAAAAAAAGGGAATCGATGAATAAAATTCTTTTAACATTACATGTTGCAGTATTTTTAGTTGGGACTTTAGGACATGCACAAGAGCATCATGGTTCAACGGTAAAACATGAAGTCCATTGGAATTACGATGAGCATGGACCAGATCGATGGGGGGAGTTTGGTGAATCATGTCAACTTGGAAAAGCACAATCGCCGATTAATATTCTCTCGAAAGAAACATCAGCATTTAGCACTGCTAATACTTTATACTTGAACAAAAGTGTGAAATCCAAGGTAAATGTCTTAGACAATGGACATGCGATTCAAGTAAATGTGAACAAGGGCGGAATGATCCGTGTAGACGGTGTCGATTATACATTGGCACAATTTCATTTTCATGGTAAAAGTGAAGAACAAATTGATGGCAAGCAGTACGACTCGGTTGCTCATATGGTGCATAAAAGTGCCTTCGAGAGTCTCTTAGTTGTCGCAGTATTATTTGAAGAGGGTAAAACACCCAATAGAGTCGTTCAAAAAGTGCTCGATTCGATTGGAAAATCGACAGAAATGAATCCGGCAGAACTGCTTCCGAAAAATACGAACAGCTATTTTCATTTTATGGGCTCATTGACTACTCCTCCGTGCAGTGAAAACGTAAAATGGTATGTTATGAAAGAAGTTCAAAGTGTTTCAAAAGAGCAGATTGCTGTACTGCGTAAATTTTACGATCACAATTATCGTCCCGTTCAGCCGTTGAACGGTCGGATAGTAGAAAGTAAATAATGCTATAATCTCCCCTAAAAAACGGGGCGAGATTGAAACAGATATTCTTTGTATGGGTGTTCACTATCTCGTTAATCGCTTCTACCCTTCATCTGAGTACATCTTCTAATCCTGCTCGCTTAAACCCTTTGATTGCTACTGATTCTGCCAGCAGTGAGATTGCTAATTTTTTATTTAACGCTTTGGTGAAATACGACTCTAGCGGTCAAAATATTATTGGAGATTTAGCGCAATCTTATACGCGTATTTCTCCAACTGTTATCGAATTCAAACTCCGTCATGGGGTCAAATGGCATGATGGAAAACCTTTTAGTGCCGGTGATGTTGTTTTTACCTACAATCTCATTACATCTTCCAAAATAATGAGCCCATATTCGACTGATTTTAGAGTGGTCAAAGAGGTAATAGCGATTGATCCTTATACGGTTCGTGTTATTTATACTAAACCCTATTTTAAAGCATTAGAGATTTGGATGATGGGAATTGTCCCTCGTCATATTTTGGAAAATGAAAAAGACATTATGGGCTCATCGTTTAACACCCATCCCATCGGTACCGGTCCGTATATTCTCAAAAAGTTAGAGTTTTCCAAACAAATAGAGCTTAGTGCAAACCCGTCGTATTTTGAACACCGACCTAAAATTAATACCATTATTTTTCATGTTATTGCGGATTCGATGACCCGATTTTTGATGCTTAAAAATGGTGAAATTGATGTGGATACTCTTGAACCGATGCAGTATGAACGTCAATTGGATAAAAATTTTCATCAAAAATTCAAACACCTAGAACTTCCTTCACACAGCTATACGTATTTGGGCTTTAATCTAAGATTGAAAAAATTTCAAGACCCTAGAGTTCGTGAAGCGTTATCGATCGCGATTAATCGCCAAGAGTTAGTGGACATTTTATTTCTCAATCACGGGTTAGTCTGCACAGGTCCTTTTTTACCCGGAAGCAAAGGGTTTAATGAACGTATTAAAGCCCCAAAGCAAGATATTGCTCGAGCTTTGGCACTTTTAAAATCTGTGGGATACGATGCAGCCCACCCGTTTGAGTTTGAGATTGCTACGTCCAACTCCAATCCCATTCGTCTTTATGCGGCGGAGATACTGCAGAGACAACTCTTAAAAGTTGGGGTAAAAGTGACGCTCAAGGTGATGGAGTGGCAGGCTTTTTTAAATACCGTAGTGATGCCTAAAAAGTTTGAAACCGTACTTTTGGGGTGGGGACTGTCTCTCGCACCGGATCCCTATATGATTTGGCACAGTGATGGGGATGTCCCAGGTGGATTTAACATGATTGGCTACCACAGTGCACGGACAAATCGATTAATTGAAAAGATGGAAAACTCGACAGAACCTGAGAAAACGGCATCATTGCAACGGGATATTTTTGCCTCAATAGTGAAGGATAACCCCTATTTGTTTTTGGTGGTTCCCAATACGATAAATGTGTATAATCGTCGTATCCACGGAGTGAAACCGACGATTAACGGCATTTGGGAAGATTATATAAAGTGGGAGAAAAAATGATTATTTTATTTGATTTAGATGGGACGTTGATCGATTCGACGGAGGCAATTTTAGAGAGTTTTTATCACTCGATTCATACGCATGGAGAGATTAATGAGCTCAATGATGAGATGATTACCTCACAAATTGGGCACACTTTGGAGACAATGTTTGCCGGAGTTGGTGTATCAAGTGAAAATATTGGGGTACATGTTAGTACATATAAGCTCCATTATCGAGAAATCTCTCGTCAAAAAACCTTTATGCTTCCTAACGCACTTGAAGCAATCAAAGAGGCATCAAAGTTTGCACGTCTTGGGATTGTTACAACAAAAACAGGACATTATTCGAGAGAGTTGATGGAGCATTTTGCGGTTATGGACTATTTTGAAGTGTTGATTGGATTTGAAAATGTTGCTAATCCTAAGCCTCATCCAGAACCTATTTTAACGGCTTTAGAACAGATGAAATCGGATACGGAAAATGTATGGATGATAGGTGATACGCGTTTGGATTTAGAGTGCTCGGTGCGTGCGGGTGTTGACGCTATTGGTGTATTAAGTGGATATGATAATTTTGAACAATTATCAACATTCGATTTTGTTATACAGGAAAATGTTCTTGATGCGGTGCGTCATATCGCAAAAAAAGGGATAAAGTAACATCTTAACCACGCTTTTCGTGCTGTTCAAAAGCGAAAAGCTACATTTAAGAGCAAGTTACATAAAATACACCTACTGATAAATGCAAGCTTAAAAATTTAAGTCAGAGGGAGAAGCCATGCTCGAAATTCGATGGCATAGTCGCGCCGGTCAAGGTGCTGTAACGGGTGCAAAAGGTTTAGCGGACGTTGTATCCACCACCGGAAAACATGTACAGGCGTTTGCGTTCTACGGTTCAGCAAAACGTGGTGCTGCGATGACAGCCTACAACCGTGTTGATGATCAAGTAATTATGAATCACGAAAAATTTATGGCACCAGATTATGTTTTGGTAATTGACCCAGCTTTGGTGTATGTTGCTGATTTTACGGCGTTTGAAAAACCGGATACAGTTTACATTATTACAACCCATTTGAGTACCCAAGAACTTATTGCATCACAGCCAAAGCTTGAAGGTAAAAAAGTATACACCGTTGATTGTATTAAAATTTCGCAAGAGACAATCGGAAAAGCGATCCCCAATACACCAATGCTCGGCGCATTGATGAAGGTTTCGGGTATGTATGAGATGGATTTTTTCAAAGAAAACATGATTCGTGTTTTGAAGAAACTGCCTCAAAAAATCATTGACGCCAACATGATCGCGATTCAACGCGCTTATGATGAAGTAAAGTAAGGAGCCTAGAATGGAAAAAGCAGGATGGGACGGGTTTGAAATCGGCGCAATGCTTCGCACGTTTGACGGAGCGATACAAAACATTGCAACAACATTGCCAGAAGACAGAGCATATTCGAAGTCAAGTTCGTTTACGGCAAGCGTAGCGGATTGGCGTATTGAAAAGCCTTTATTTAACAAAGACTATTGTATTGATTGCCAGTTTTGCTGGGTTTATTGCCCAGATATGTCGATTATTGCGCGCGATAAAAAGATGGTCGGAATCGATTTTGATCACTGTAAAGGATGCGGAATTTGTGTGGAAGTATGTCCAACCAATCCAAAATCATTGTTGATGTTTCCTGAGCAAAAAGATGAAGATGAAGCACTTGCCCAATGGCCTAAAAAAGAGAAAAAAGAAAAAGATACAGAAGTAGAGGAAGACTAATGGCTGATACTATGGAACTACGAGACATCGAAGTCTGGGATGGTAATATGGCGGCGAGCCATGCGCTTCGCCAAGTTCAAGTGGATGTTGTAGCGGCATACCCGATTACTCCATCGACTCCGATTGTTGAAAATTACGCTGGTTTTGCCGCTAATGCTTATGTTGACGGTGAGTTTGTTATGACCGAATCTGAGCATGGTGCAATGTCATGTTGTATTGGTGCATCGGCTGCCGGCGGTCGTGTTGCGACAGCAACGTCATCACAAGGTTTTGCTTTGATGGTTGAGACATTGTACTCAGCATCAGGAATGCGTCTTCCGATCATTCTCAATGTTGTTAACCGTGCTATCGGTGCTCCGTTGAACGTTAATGGCGATCACTCCGATATGTATATGGGTCGCGATAGCGGATGGATTCAGCTTGATGCGTACAACCCGCAGCACGCGTACGATTTGAACTTTATTGCGTTTAAAGTTGCAGAAGATCACGATGTTCGTCTCCCTGCAATGGTTCACCAAGACGGGTTTATGACCTCTCATACGGCGCAAGGTGTTCACACTATGACCGATGAGCAAGGTTTTAACTTCGTTGGTGAATTCCAGCCTATGAATGATATGCTTGACCTTGACCATCCGGTAACTCATGGGGTTCAAACTGAAGAAGATTGGCACTTTGAGCACAAAGCACGTCAGCAGCATGCACTTATGACGGCGGTTATTCCTAAATTAGAAGCAGCTTTTGATGCGTTTGAAGCATTAACGGGTCGCCGATATAATTTAGTCGAAACTCATCAGATGGAAGATGCTGAAATAGCGGTTATTTGTATGGGTACATCGGTTGAAACTGCAATGGAAGTTGTCAATGAATTACGTGCAACCGGAATTAAAGCGGGTGTTGTCGGTATTCGTGTTTTCCGTCCATGGCCAATGGAGCAACTTGCTGCAGTGCTAAAAGATGTCAAAGCAATTGGAACATTGGATCGCTCTAGTCCTCATGGGACAATGGGTATGCTTTTCAATGAGGTTTCAGGTTCACTTTTCAATACCGATACCAAAGCAGTTCTTACGAACTATATTTATGGATTAGGCGGACGTGATTTGACTAAAGCACATTTAGTGGGCATTTTCAATGACCTTAAAGCAAATATGGATGCAGGAAAACCTACAACACCATTGCAACAATACATCGGTCTTCGTGGACCGAAGCTTTCATTTTTCTAAGGGGTGAATGATGTCAGAAATTAAAAAAATCAAAAACCTTAAAGAGTTTTCCACTTCGGCGGATCGCTTTGAGGGTGCTAACCTTTTATGCCCAGGGTGTGCGCACTCGATTATTGTTCGCGAAGTACTTAATGCTACGAATGACGACTTGATTCTTGCAGCTTCTACGGGATGTTTGGAAGTATGTACGGCAGTTTATCCGTACACTTCATGGGATGCGTCTTGGATTCACATCGGATTTGAAAACGGTTCTTCTGCAGTTGCCGGTGCGGAAGCGATGTACAAAGCACTTAAAACCAAAGGTCGCTTAAAGCAACCAGAACGCACTCCTAAGTTTGTTGCGTTTGGTGGCGATGGTGCGACGTATGACATCGGATTCCAATGGATTTCAGGTTGTTTTGAACGCGGACATAACATGATATACGTTTGTTTGGACAATGAAGTGTATGCAAATACAGGCGGACAACGTTCAAGCTCAACTCCAATCGGTGCATCGGCGACGACAACACCTGCAGGACGCGTAAGCTACGGTGAAAAGCGCAACAAAAAAGACATGATGGCGATCATGGCAGCACACGGTGCTCCATACGTCGCTCAGGTTTCTCCAAGTAAATGGAAAGACATGGTCGCAAAAATCCAAAAAGGGTTTGCAGCAGAGGGTCCTGTATTTATCAATGCTATTTCTGCTTGTACAACTGAGTGGAAATTTGCACCGGAAGATACAATTGCGATTACGGATCTTGCTACCGATTCTTTGGTATTCCCGTTGTATGAAATTATCAATGGTACAGAGTTAAACATCACGTATCGTCCGAAAAATATTATCCCTGTTCGTGATTATTTAGGTGCTCAAGGGCGTTTTAAACACCTTTTCACTAAACAATACGAGTACCTTATCGACGAGTGGCAAACACGTGTCGATTTGAAATGGGAACAGCTTCAACGTCGTGAAGAAGCACGCGTTTAATATCCTCTATTATTCCCTCTTCTGCGGGGAATATATTTTTCCCTCTTTTTTTAAATCTTTCCATTTTACGAATAAATTAACAGGATAAACCAAAATGAGTGCATATTTTTTAAGTATAGACGCAGGAACGGGAAGTATTCGTGCTGTCATTTTTGATACGCTGGGAAATCAAATCGAGATTGCACAACATGAATGGGATCATATTGCGTCAGAGAATATTTCAGGGTCGATGGGCTTTGATTTTATACATGGATGGGAATTGGCAAAACAATGCATAAAAGAAGTTGTTGTAAAAGCAGGGATAAATGCTAAAGAGATAATAGCCGTATCCGCTTCGAGCATGCGTGAGGGAGTTATTGTTTATGATAAGGATAAAAATGAGCTTTGGGGTGTAGCAAATGTCGATAGTCGCTCAGGATTTGAAGTTGGCACTCTAAAAAATACGTACCCTGATATGGAAAGAGAATTCTATCAATCAAGCGGGCAAACATTTGCTCTTTCTGCAGCTCCAAGACTTTTATGGTTGAAAAACAATCAGCCGTATTTGTATGAAAAAGCAACCTATTTTACGATGATAAGTGACTGGATACTGTTTAAACTCAGCGGGGAATTAGCAAGTGAGCCCTCCAATGTAGGGACGGCAGGGGCGTTTAATCTCAAAAATCGTGATTGGAATAAGCAACAGTTTGCCCAATGCGGCTTAAAAGATTTGTTTGTGCCTATCTTGGAAAGCGGTGATATTCTAGGAAAAATAAGCCTTCAAGCCTCCAACGAGACAGGTTTAAGCCCTGAAACTCTGGTAGTTATGGGGGGTGGTGACGTTCAAATCGGTACGGCAGGACTTGGGGCAAATAGATTAGGCGATGCGGTTGTGTTAGGGGGAAGTTTTTGGCAGCAAGTGGTCAATATACCCTCAGACACAGTACTTTCAGGAGATATGCTATTGCGTGTAAATCCTCATGTTGTACGTGATATGAGTCAAGCAGAGGGAATTACTTTTTTTACAGGTCTTGTTATGCGATGGTTTCGAGATGCGTTAGGTGGCGGTAGAAGCTACGCGCAGCTCGAAGCGTTAGCATCACAGATTCCCGTCGGTTCGTATGGAATTATCCCTGTTTTTAGTGACAGCATGAAGTATGGAGAGTGGATACACGCATCACCATCGTTTATAGGGCTTGGATTAGACAGCAGTAAATACAATATCGGTTCCATGTTTCGAGCGTTGGAAGAAAATGCGTGCATCGTAAGTGCCATCAATCTTGACAACATAAAAGCCTTTAGCGGTGTTTCCCCAACGCAGCTTACCTTCGCAAGCGGTGCGTCAAATGGAGCGTTATGGTCACAGATTTTAGCCGATGTTACGGGATTGGAAGTAAAAGTCCCTGTGGTAAAAGAAGCCACCGCATTGGGTGTAGCGATGGCGTGCGGGATAGGTGCAGGGATTTATAAAAGCTTTGACGAAGCAGGTCAAAATATTATAAAAATAGAGCGTTGTTATGAACCAAATCAATCCAATTTTCATGCCTATCAAGAAGTTAAAGAGAAATGGGTACGAGTGTATGACAAACAGATGGAGCTTGTCCGTGACAGTACGTTAGAACCTATGTGGAAGGCTCCGGGGGTTTGAAATATATATTTAATTGAAAAGTTGTGAATGTGATCCGATACGAGTTAATTTTAGAATATCATCCTCTATGCAATAAATGATAAGCAAATCTCCTGCAATATGGAACTCTCTAAAATTGGTATACTCACCACTCAGTAGATGGTCTTTTGCTTCGATTGGAAGCGTATTACCATCTAAAATAGTGGCAACGTATTTCAAATATTTTGTGTAATGCAAATCAGACATTTTTATTTTTAGGTACTCTTTTTGAAAGATTTTAGTTCGAAAGAGCTGCACGTTCACTCTTTAAATCACTCAAAGTAACAAAATCACCTTTTAACTCTTTTGCTTCTCTCATAGCAGCAATTGTCTGTTTATTTGGGATTTTTGCATCAAAAGGGAGTCCATGATTGAGGACAACCATACGATTAAACATATTGATAGCTTGAGAATAACTCATACCAACAAACTCTAGTATTTCACGTGCTTGTTTATAGTCATCTTCTTCGAGCCGTATAGTTGTTTGTAGCTTTGACATAATATTTCCTTTTTGTGTATTGTATCCCAAATGGGATACATATGTCAAATATTTTCATAGCTCTTTCACTCCCTCTTCATATGTCTTTTTAAATCTTCGCATCACGATTTTAATCTGCTCTAACATCGGTTTCGGGGTGTACTGGAGGAGGTCTAAAATCTCTCTTGCATCTTTGGAATAACGCAGATTGTATTCGGTCGCATACTCGATATCAAAACGAAAAAGCTCTTGTTCGTCTACTCCTAACACTTCGGCAATGTAGGGGATAAGTTCTACTTTTAGTTCTCGCTTGCCATACAAATATCCTAAAATTGTTTGAGTCGATGGCGTTTCACCTGTCCTTTTTAGGTTTGGTTTTAACGCAATAAGACTACTTGCAAACTCTTGTTTTGTGATTTTTTTCTCTTCCAAAAGATAATTGACTTTTTCCCACACTTCCATAAAATAGCCACCTTTGGTCAAAACGAAATTAATTAGTCAATAATAAGGACTATTAAAGGTCAATATGTATATACTTTAGTCGATATGAAAATAAAGATGGAGTGCTTAAATATGGATAATGAAGCAAAAATGCCAACAATTGTATATGAAGAAATGGATTCCTTGGAAATTAGGAATTTAATTAAAACACATGCATCATTTCAAATAATTGGCGCAGGTGGTAGAATGAATGACACTGTAAGTGAAATAGAAAATATGATTGAGGCTGAAAGCTTATCATGTAGAATATATACATATGGTAGAGTTGGATCTGCGGCTGCATCTTTTTTAGGTGGTCCTGCAGGAGTGTTAGGTGTACTTGCAACAGTTGGAATGGGTATCCATAATATAGCTACTTATAATCCAGATTATGAAATAGCAAAACATTTCGTTAGCAATAAACTTACAGTTTCTTATAAAAAGTAGGGCTGCATAATGGATAAATGTAGTTATAAAAACTGTAATCAGAAACCTACCCATGTCTTAGTAGATTATGAGCATAAATCTATAGATAATAAAGTTTATTGTTCTGCACATGCTTTTTTAGAAAATAGAGAAAAATGTCCATGTTGTGATTTTTACTATATTGAAGGCACGGATGGCTTACTACCAACATACCCTAATGGTACATTGGATGATGAGGGTTGTTGCAGTGAACATCCTTAGAAAATATAATATTTACTTAATAAATTATCTCTTAAGCTAGGATGTAAACGAATGATTATTTGTAGATTCCGTGTCGTGGTACGAAATGACGGTATTTTTTTAACTGCGTAGATTTTTAAAACCCATACGCCTCTTCATCCAACAGCTCCAAGTCCTCCGTATATTTATCCTCCACTAATGGCTCATAATGCGATTTCTTAAGTAGAACCTTTTGGCCGATATGATAAAATCAAAAAAGACAATTTAAAAAAGGAGTTAGTATGCGAACAATGACGCTTCAAATGAGCGATAGTATCGCTGAACATGTGCTTTTTTTTCTGCAACAGCTTCCTAAAAATGATTTTAAAATTATTGAACAGCAAAGTGATGAATCAAAATGTAAAGATGAGGTCAAGCTTGCATTGTCTCAAATTGAAGCGGGTGAAGCACGAGACTTTAACTCCTACTTTGCGCGTAAAAAAGAGGCTTTGGAACGCTTGTGCTAACGCTTCGGCATTCGCCCCTTTTTGAAGAAAAATTGGATAGTTTACTGGAAATTATAATTACAGATAAGCCACAATCGGCTCTAGTATTTTTGATTGAGCTTGAAAAAAAATGTGAATCGATTTGCGAAAGTCCGATGATTTACCGTGTTTCGTATTACGCAGATGATGAGACTATCAGAGATTTGATTTTTAAAGGCTACACGATACCTTACAAAATTAGACTTGATGATAGCAGCGTTATTCTTTTGAGTATTTTTAAAGGCGAAAACCCAAAATCAGTACGGCAGTTTTTATCATTCGTATAGTATTGGGTTAAAACCCATACACCTCTTCATCTAAAAGTTCCAAATCCTCCGTATATTTGTCTTCCACAAATGGCTCATAATGCGATTTATAGTACGCATAATGCTCCGTGTGCTTATGTCCCTCAAGTGCTTCGTTATTTTCCCATGACTCAACGGCAAAGAATTTCTTCGGGTTGTTTTGAGATTGGAAGATGTAATAAAAGAGACATCCCGGTTCTTTGAGTGAGGGGGCTACCATGTCTTCTAAGAGTCTTTTGACCGTAGAAATATGCTCTTCTTTGGCGATGAAGGTTACTTTTTTGGTTATTTTCATTCTTTGTCCTTTTTTAATTTTGCTTGTTCGAGTTCCCAATACTCCATCTCAAACATCTGTGCAAGACTTAGAGACGTCCATGCTCCAAGCTGTTCGGCACTTAAAATCGCAGTAATGG
>JAGXHZ010000023.1 GCA_024635855.1 Sulfuricurvum sp. | reverse complement strand
GTATGAATTCAGCGACAGGAAAACCTGCGTTAATGCCGGCATCTGAAGGAAGTGCAATTAAATCACTCCGTCTTGATGAGCAGGGAATTACTCCTGAACTTGAGGGTTCATGGACGATTACGGATATGCACGGTCATAAACGCGAAGTGACGACAGTATTTGAAATGTTGAAAAAATCGGCAGCAAAATTTGCTCCTGAAGCAACCAAAGATATTACAGGAGTTCATCCTGATACCGTTCGTACTCTTGCACATGACATTGCATTGCCAAAAGTGGTTGAAATTACGACCGGTTTCTCGTTGAATAAATATTTCAATGGAGTTATGTCAATCTGGAATATCTCATCTATTTGTGGTTTGACGGGGCGTATGGGACCATACGGCGGACTCAATACTGAAAACGAATTCCAACTCTCCGGTCTTGGCGTATTGGCAGGATTTAGCGGTAAATACAATGCCCGTTTTGGATCCGGTTTCGTCGGCGAATTCGTATTCGGTGACGGAATGAAATCGTTTGATAAATTTTTCAGTGATGATGACGTGAAACGTGCACAAAACGGTATGTCGAAAAAAGAGTACATGGCCGTATTGTCAGAAATGCTCAAGCAAGGTGAGAATGACACGGTTAACAAAGAGTCAAAGCATGGTAATGTGAACAAACCGTGGTGGCAGCCTGACTGTGCTCTCATCGTAGCAGACTCAAAATTCCGTCGTAATAAAGGGACTGACTACCGTAAAGCATTTTTGGAAAAAACGAAATTTTATGCGTATGTGGATTATCGTATGTCTGAAGCAGCCCAATTTGCAGATATTTTACTCCCTGCAAAATCGCACTATGAAGTCTATGACCTTCGTACGTCTCCGGGTTATCACCGTTTTACAAATTTGGCTCAACCGGTTGCGAACATCAAAAACATTGGTGAGTCAATGGATGAGTGGTCAATGTTTACTCTTCTTGCTAAAAAAATGGAAGAGCTTGCAAATCGCCCTCAAAACATTGGAAAAGCAAAAGTTAAAGATCATCCAAAATACGCAAAACCTGGTTTCCACGATTTGACAATATTCCACAAAGAGTATACGAATACGGATGCCGAATCTGAAGGGGCCGGTGAAAACTACCTCGGAACCGATAAAATGGCAGTTCAAGCGGCATTAGAAAAATGTGAGCAGTACGAGCCATGGACAATGGAAAAAATGTACAAAGTGGGTGGGTTCTTGCTTATTAATGAAAAAGCAGCAAAAAGTTCACCGTTGTATTCGGATCGTCCGTACAGTTCTATGGAATATCATTTATACAAATTTGAGCGTCTTGAAACATTGTCGGGTCGTCAAACATTCTATGTTGACCATGATATGTACATCAAAATGGGTGCGGCAACCAACACGGGAATGGAAGGAATTCGTCCACAATCATCGGATCATCCGTATGTGTTCATGACGCCTCATGCCCGTTGGTCTATTCACTCCAACTATAAAACGTCACGTACGCTTTTACGCTTACAGCGCGGTGTTCCTGCGATTCAAATCAATCGTGTGGTTGCGGAAGCTAAAGGGATTAATGACGGCGAAACAATCCGTGTTTTTAACCAACAAGGCGAGTTCTATGCAATGGCAAAACTCTCTTCATCAGCACCTGCGGATGGCTTGGTTCTTGAGCATGGATGGGAACCGTACATGTATTTGAAAAACAAAGGTCACAATGAGGTCGTTCCTGTCGCGATGAACCTTTTGGAAATGGCTGATGGCTGGGGTCACTTGAAATTCGGTGGTCTGTGGGATGGTAACCAATACGCTTACGATGGTGCCGTGAACTATGAAAAAGCAACTGACGTAAAATATTAAGGGGTTTAGATGTCTAAAAGACAATTAGCAATGGTCATGGACCTGAACAAATGTATCGGGTGCCAAACATGTACTGTGGCATGTAAAACACAGTGGACGAACCGTAACGGTCGTGAATATATGTATTGGAATAATGTTGAGACCTATCCGGGTACCGGTTATCCAAAAAACTGGATGGAGCTTGGCGGCGGATTTGATGCTGCAGGCGATCTTCAACCGGGAGTTATTCCTAATCTTGAAGCCGATTATGGGGTTCCTTGGGATTATAACTATGAGTCTATTATGACGGAAAGTGCTGATCACAGTACTTTTAAACCGCATATATCTCCTACTTGGGGACCAAACTGGGATGAGGATGAGGGTGCAGGAGTATTCCCGCAAGACAACTATTTCTTCTATCTTCCGCGTATTTGTAATCACTGTACAAATCCGGGATGTTTGAGTGCGTGTCCTCGTGATGCTATCTTTAAGCGTGATCAAGACGGTGTTGTTTTGGTGGATTTGGATCGTTGTCAAGGATACCGTTATTGTATCGCGGGCTGTCCTTACAAAAAAATCTATTTCAATCCTAAAATCTCTAAATCAGAGAAATGTATCCTTTGTTTCCCACGTATTGAGCAGGGTTTACCGCCGGCATGTGCGCAACAATGTGTCGGACGTATCCGTTTTGTAGGTTTCTTGGATGACGAAGAGTCACAAGTGTATAAATTGGTACACAAATACAAAGTAGCAATTGGCTTGCGTCCGGATTACGGCACTCAGCCAAATGTATATTATGTTCCTCCGACCGAATCTCCTGCGAAATTTGATGCTGAGGGGAAAATCATCGAAGGATCAACGCGTTTACCGATTAGTGAACTTGAAAAATTGTTTGGACCAGAAGTTCATCATGCGATTAAAACACTCAAAGCGGAAATGAAAAAACGTAAAGAGACGGGCGTAAGTGAACTTATGGACATTCTGATCGCGTATCAGCATGCCGACATGTTCCGTTTGGATAACCATTACTATCAAGAAGTTGCAAAAGAGCAAAAACGTACACCATTGGCACCTGTAGATACACGCTACATTGCCGGTAAGTTTACGAAAGCGGGAGGACACCACTAATGAAAAAGCTTCTTACAACCCTTCTTTCACTGGGTGTTGCCGCCTCTGCGGCTTTAGCGGCTGATCCTGCGATTACTGCAGTGAAAGTTTCTGAAAAGCTGGATGCGATTAAAGCCAATTCGGCAGTATGGTCGAAAGCCAAATTTGAAACCGTAACTCTTTATCCGCAAACAGCAATCTATATGAACGATAAAAAAGCCAATGTGCTTCCTGGAAATTTAAATCCGAAAGCCAAAAAAGTGCAGGTTGCTGCGCTGTATGACGGCAAAGATATTGCCTTGTTAATCAAGTGGGCTGACGGAACGAAAGATGTGCAATCCGTGCAAACAACTACGGAGTATAGCGATGGTTTTGCTGTTCAATTTGCAGGGATAACGAAAGTACCTCAAGTACTTCCATACATCGGTATGGGTTCGACTGGTCGACCGGTAGTCGTACACCTCCAAAAAGCAATGGAGAAAGTGTATGAGCCCAATGGCAATAATGATGTAGGGATGCAAATTAATCGTCAACAAACAGGGGTATTCCAAAAAGAATTAGCTGATTTTGACGCGAAAGCAGCATCACTTGCCAATACCGATTATGAGCGTGTCTTTGTCGGTGAGGGATATCGTTCTTTGACCGAAATCAAAGACGGTTCTGTTAAATCTAACGCAGCTATGACGTATGCGTCGAACGGTTGGACTGGGACGCTTAGCCGTTCGCTCAAAGATGAATATGTGAATTTGAACGGAACGGTGCCGGTTTCGATCGCGGTATGGGACGGTTCAAAAATGGGACGTAACGGAATCAAAAACTTAAGTGCGTGGATTGCCATTAATCTTGAGGGACAAAAAGCGAATGCAGAAATGCTTGCCGAACTGACAGCCGATCCAAAAGGAAATGTTGCCAAAGGTAAAGAAGCATCTGCCGCAAACGGATGTAACGGGTGTCACCAAATAGAGAGGGTCGATCCTGTTTCATTTTTGGCACCGTCACTGAAATACGTCGGGGGTTACTCTTCAGCAGCCTATCTGCGTGAGTCAATCTTAAAACCGTCTGCGGTTGTCGTACCAGGTTATAACCGTAATGCGCATGCCAATACTCCTTGGTACAATATTGAAAAAGGGAAACGTGTTTCTACGATGACCGATTACAGTTTCCTAGACAAAGAAACAGTTGAGGATATCGTAACGTATCTCAAATCTCTTAAAGCGGAGGTAGAATAATGAAAAAATTTGCACTGATCTGCGCAGCATTTGTTGTTAGTGCATTTGCAAATGAAGGGCAAGAATTCGAAGGTCTGTTAACGACTCCGGCATGTGCTGCTCAGGGAGCATTTGCGGATTGTTATTTAGAAAATTATAGCTGTGGCTCAGATGATTGTTTCAAAAAAATTGAACCGGGCGCAACTACTAATCCAAAATTGGCGTTGTTTCAACACAATACGGGTAAAGTGTATCAAATCGATACATCAAAACTTAAAGTTTCTGAGCTTGGTGAGGGGATGAATAAAAATGGTGTTATTATCGTAGGTATTTTAGATACAGCTACAAATACCATTGCCGCTACTGAATTTAAAGCTCCGCCTCCACCGAAGAAATCGTTCTTCAAAGGGTGTTTATAACACCGACCTAACCCCTCTTTGGGTTAGTGTTTTAATTGTCTAAGCTTTGCTGTCTCAAAGTCCTCGTGTGACACAATCCCTTACTTTTTTTAGGAATTATTTATGAATACAGAGTATCGACGTTATATCTATGCATTTTTATCGCGCGTAATGAGCAATATCCCCGATCGTCGTTTTATCACTGACCTTAAAAATAATCAGCAATTACTCGAGGTTATTGGTGAAGAGACGAAAGCGTGGTTTGATGCAACCAATGAAGAGGAACTTTATTCGGCATTGAATACCGATTATACTTCTCTCTTTTTTCTCAATACACAACCGGTTGAGTCGTTTGTTTTGGATGCGAAAAATGAGACGCTTGTTGGATTGCAAAATCCGGTAATGGCTTTTTATTTTACGCACGGTTTTGAGCTTAATATGGATCAAACCGAGCTTATGGCACCGGATCATCTCTCAATCGAATTGGCTTTCATGCAGATGCTGGTATTTCGTAACGAAATGAAAGCACAAGTCCAGTTTATGGACGAACACTTATTTATGTGGGTTATCCCCTATATGTTAGGGATGAAAAGTATGGCAGACACCCCTTTTTACAAAGATATATGTGATTTTATGGTGGAGTTTCTAGCTTCAGATTATGAATATTTACACCAAGAGATTGCCAATGGGTAATCATAACTTTATTCAAAAGAATAATCTTTTTAGTTTTACGGCGACACGTTGTTTACGTAATGAATATTTTCATAATGATTGTCATATTTGTATCGATTTGTGTCCCAAAGAGGCAATACATTTAGTCCGGAATAAACTCACTTTATTTGACAATGAGTGCATCGAATGTGCAGGATGTATCGGAAGCTGCCCTACGGAAGCTTTTGAAATTGAGAGTTTTGATCCCAATGAATTTTCGGTATCTTTTCAATCTCAGACAAACACTCAGCTCTCGTGTAAAAGTACAACTCCGTGTTTAGGTGTATTTGATACCGAACATCTGTTGACGATGACCTTGCGAGGAGAATTGGCTGTTGTATGTGACATGAGTCATTGTTCCACCTGTGTATTGAATGAACAGGGAAAGATGGAAGAAGCTATACGATGGGCTATTACTCAAGCAAATGATTTTTTAGTACAAATTTCAGTGGATAAAAAAATTGATACTCTTGAAGTTCAGGAGGAACAAGAACCGCGCCGTGCCCTTTTCCGCAAAGGATTGGAAAAAGTAAAGGAAGCAGTGGCAGATGCTCCAAAAGTACAAAAAAGTATGACCGCAACCCATCACGCTCTTCCCAATATGACAACGCCACTTAAGAAAGTGTTATTAAAAAACAGTCTCAAAGATGTGGTTACAGCAATGGCGGTAACGGATTTTTCAGAATCTTCACCGCTTTTTTTTAACAAACAAATTGCTTTTGATCTTTGTACGAATTGCGGTGATTGTACCCAATTTTGTCCGACCGATGCACTGTTTCCAACCTCTGATAAGCAAGGGATCTATTTTTCTCAGGGCAAGTGTATCGGATGCGGGATATGTGAAGATATTTGTAAACCCAATGCCATCACTGCAAAAGTCGGTTTTGACATGGTGAGCATCGCATACGAGCGTGCAGAACAATTGGTCCATTATGAGATGGTGATGTGTAATGAGTGCCGATGTCCGTTCCCCTATAAAGGCGGGGATCCGATTTGTGATCGTTGTTCCGGCTATAAAAAAGAGTTTAGCAATATGTTTACGTTAGCTAGGGATATGTAGCTAATACCCGCCTTCGCGGGTATGACGGGATGCTATTTCTTCTCCATAGCCTCTTTGGCACTTTTGAGTGCCCCTTCCATCGTTGATTTAGCAACACTCCAAGCGCGTTTACCCATTGCTTTTGCTTCTTGTGCTGAGTTTGAATTGAGCAGTGCGGCACTGCGTTCACTTACTTCTTGACGGAGTTTTGAAAGTTTGCTTTGGAGAAGCTTGGCTGTTTCCTGCGACAAAATTGAGAGTTCATCGCTGTCAAGACGAATTTCTGCTCCAATAGCCGTGAGCTTTTCTATGAGGATGGGAGAGTTATGTTTGGAAAGTGAGTGGACAATTTTTCCAAAGAGTGTATGGATTTGTTCCAATTCATCTTCGATCAACTGATACTCTTTATGGTAGAGCGCTCGGATTTCATCGGGAAGATAGAGGAGATATTGGCGGAATTTTTCTATCGATTTGTGGAGTGCTGACCGGATACCCAAAAGCGTTCCCCGTAAAATCGGTTCAGCTTGATTGGGTGTTGCTTCGGCAACATTAAGGGCACTTTGAAGTATGCTTGAAAAGATACGACGAATACGAACGGCATTTAGGACATTGGCATTTAGTGTTTGGAAAGTTATCTCTTTGATAATTTCATGAAGAGTCTCTTCGGTGTCAGATCCCTTTTCGAGGGTTGTGATAATCGCTGATTCGACCATCTCTTCAAGTATGTCAAGCAGATCTACGGATTGAATTTTGATGAGGTGTAATTTCGCTAAAATCTCTTCATTATCACTGAACTTTTTTTCTAAAACATCAAAACATTGATATTTCAGGTGCTGCAATTCATCACTTTTTCGAGATATTTGACGCTCTATTTTTTCTTTTTGCTCGATGAGTTCTTCGAGTTCATTATGGAGAGAAGAGGCTTCCTCTTTTAAGAGGGAGGACGTGAGACTTTTTAACTCCTCTAAAGGGAGCTTGTCAATGGCTTGAAGATTAAATTGATTTTCAAAAGTTTCGAGGCTCATGTATTTCCTTTATAGTACCATTTTGATGTGATGGTGCGCTTTGAGTGTTTCGTAAAAAAAGGTACGTTCATCCTCATTATGCACCAACAGTTCTAAGTTCATGCTGACATATTTTCCGCTGCCGCTCGTGTTGGATGGTTTGAGTGAATAAATCCGTTCGGAAAAAATTTCCATCGCCGCTATCTCAATACCTGCCCGCTCGAATGCTATGACTTTATAGCACCATGAGCATGGATATTCAAGCTGTAGTTTTTGTCCGTTCATTTCGCATGTAATCGCCACTTTTTCCTCCTGATTTGGTTTCGAGTTGAATGGGTCCAATGATCATCCCTTTATCAATCGCTTTAAGCATATCGTAAATGGTGAGTAATCCGATACTGGTTCCAGTAAGGGCTTCCATCTCTACGCCGGTTTGTCCTGTTAGTTTTGCTGTGACGGTGAGACGAAATCCAGGAAGTTGTGGAAGTTCGTCGATGTCACAGTTTACACCACTTAGATTTAACGGATGGCACATCGGGATGAGATCACTTGTCTTTTTGGTTCCCATGATGGCGGCTATGACAGCCGTTTGGAGGACGGGACCTTTTTTGGCAGTTTGGTTGACGACGGCATCATAGGCATCTTGGCTCATCGTAATGAGTCCGCTTGCAACGGCGACTCGTGTAGTAGCAGTTTTATCAGAGACATCGACCATTTTGGGTCGGTCACGCTCATCGAGGTGGGTTAAATGCATTGGGTAAACCCCTATTTATTTTTTATTATTATAGCGTGAAAGTGCTTCTTCATATTCGTGAGGATGATTGAGATTCATAAAGATTTCTTCGTCTTCAAATTCTACAAAACGCGTTTGGCTCATGGAAAGAAGTTTTCCTAAGCGGTGGTCACTTTCGAGTTGCATCTGCTGAAACTTCTCCAACAGTGAGCGATGATAGATTCCGCACAGCGGGTGAGTCCCAGAAACGGTTTTGGCGATAACGGCATCGTGATGAGGTTCATCACAGCGTAGAAGGGTTTCGATGGTATCGACATTAACAAAAGGGGTATCGACACTTAAGGCAAAAAAACGTTCACATCCCAAGTTTTCAAAAGCACTCACAAAACCTACGGTTGGAGCAAAATCGGTATTCTCTGCATCAAGGATAAATTGGGCTTCAAAATCGAATTTTTCACGTGTTTTGGTAGAAATATAGACATTGTTGAAAAGCTTGGTGAGTCGGTTGTATTGGAACGCGGAAAGAGAGGTATATTCACCAAAGGGCAGAAGAGATTTGTCTTGTCCCATGCGGGAACTTTTACCCCCTGCGAAGAGAATACAAGGGAGAGTAAACATTATTGTGCGAATGCTGCGGCTACAATTTTATCCATACTTGGTGTTGCACCGTTTTGGAGGTATTGGAGGACGAGCGGAGAGAATTTATCGAGCATGGAAGCATCCATCCCCAACATGGAAAACTGTGAACCAAGGCTTCCAAGCCCTAACATCCCAGCAGGTGCTGCAGCGAGGAGCGTATTTACCTGAGGGACTTGTTTTGTGAGGGTTTTGAAGTCGGCAGGCTTCATATTGCCTTTGGCGTCATTAAGAATAGCAGCTGTTCCGCCAATGGCTTGGGTGGGAGTAACACCCAAAGAAGTGGTGAGGTTTTTGATTAACGGGTTGGAGACAAGCTTCGCATCTGTGATAGGAGCAACTGCGGTAGCCACAGGAGCCACGGTTTGCATCAGTCCGCCAAGATCAAAAGCACTAGCATTGGAAAATGAGCCGAGTAAAAGTAAAGAAGCGAAATAAAAAGAACGCATTGTAATCCCCATGTATTATATTTTCAAAGTATAGCTAATCCAAAATATAATCGTTATTATATTTTGAGGCTACGGTATTTTAAAATAAAAATGTGGATGAATTGTAGTTGGTTCAGATTAAAGGATAAATATTGCTAAAATACAGCAGCTAATAAGATAGATTCCTAAGCAGAGCTTTGGAGCGAAATAGAGAAGATAGGGATGATATTATGAAATGGGAAGATCTAAAGCGAAGTACTAATATTGAGGATTTACGCTCTCAAGGCTCCGGAGGACGGATGAATTTCGGTAGCGGGAGAGGGACAAATCTGCTTATTCCGATTATTCGGTTTTTGATGGGAACCAATATCGGGCGGATTGTTTTGGTGATAGGGATTGTTGCGTATTTTATGGGATACAATCCTCTCACTTTGCTCGATACTCAAACACGTACTAACACGGCTGTTAGTCAACCGGATGATGATCGCAGTGCCCAGTTTGTAGCCGCTGTTTTAGGGCAAACAGAGGAGGTATGGACAAAGATTTTTAAGCAAGAAGGGCTAACCTATCCCAAACCGAAGTTAGTACTATTTCGCGGAAGCGTCCAAAGCGGCTGCGGATATGCCGATGCTCAGGTTGGACCATTTTACTGCCCTGTTGATCAAAAGGTGTATTTGGATTTGAGCTTTTTCGATGAGCTGTCTCAGCGTCACAATGCGCCCGGAGATTTTGCCCAAGCGTACGTGATTTCGCATGAAATCGGTCACCATGTTCAAAATCAACTCGGGACATTGAATAAAGCGCACAGTGCTCAAGAGAAATCGAGCAAGACAAAAGGGAATGCCGTACAGGTAAAAGTGGAACTTCAAGCCGATTGTTATGCCGGAGTATGGGCATACCACACCCAAAAAGAGAGAGCAGTACTCGAAGAGGGGGATATCGAAGAGGCACTCAACGCCGCCAGTCAGATCGGAGATGACACCCTTCAAAAACAATCACAAGGATATGTCGTCCCCGATGCGTTTACTCACGGAAGCTCGGTGATGCGGATGGAGTGGTTTAAACGTGGATTTGATAAAGGGACGTTAGAAGCGTGTAATACGGGGGTATAACCCCAGAGAAAGAGGTTATTTTATCGTTTCAGGATCAGTAATGTAC
>JAGXHZ010000163.1 GCA_024635855.1 Sulfuricurvum sp. | reverse complement strand
CGTTTACTCTCTCTCTCTCTCTCTCTCTCTCTCTCTCTCTCTCTCGAAGAGCGCAGACGTGGGGAGGGTTAGGGGGCTGATATTGACTTTAAAAAATGGTTGTGTTATAATCATCGTACAAATGCCTGAAATTATGGCTCTGGGACGGTTCGCCCGTCCTGAACAATCTCTACAAACTTCCCTTTCATAAGATCAAAATCACACTTTTTCATCCGCCCGATTTTGTTGTACAGCCGTTTCGTATCCATCAGTTTAATCTGTGAGAGGATCGCCACACTCGTAACATTAGGACGAAAAGAAAACTCGTGATAAAACTTGCCCCGTCTGCTCGTCGTCGAAAGGGGAAGTGCCCAAAAAACAGTATTGCTGAACACTTTAAAAACGACAACCGGACGAAAAAACTCATCCCCTTTGCCCGATTGTTCGTATCCGATATTTTCTCCGAGATAAGCATAATAAATCTGCCCCTCTTTGATATTGATATGGGTACGGTTTTCGACTTGTTTTTTTAACGTATTCCATTCATCAAACTGTTTCATTGACTAGCCCAAATAATTATTTCGTAATTTTTAACATGATGTAAGGATTATAGCAAGATGAGATTTGATTTGCAAATATTCTGTTATATAGTGTGATTAAAATATGGGCAGTGGGTAAAAAGTGGAGAGGGGATGGATTCCGTGTCGGAGCACGGAATGACAAAGCGAGAGCGGGCTAATTCATTTATTCAAACATTCGGCACGCGGTAGTTCTCTTTAAAACTCACATACCGTTGTGCAGATGCGTAGAGTTCTGCTACCTCTTCGTCGGTGAGTTCTCTCACCACTTTCGCAGGGCTTCCCATGATGAGCGAGCGGGGAGGGAATATTTTATTTTTAGTGACCAATGCACCCGCACCGACGATGGATTCTTTACCGATTACGGCTCCATCGAGGATTGTGGCACTCATACCGATGAGACAGGCGTCTTCGATCGTACAGCCATGGAGCATGACGCGATGACCTACGGTGACATCGTTGCCGATTATGGTAGGATGCCCATCGCTCATATCATCACGCTTGTGATGGGTAACGTGAATCATGCTTAAATCTTGGATGTTGCTGCGATCACCGATTTTGATAAAATGGACATCACCGCGCACAACGCACCCAAACCAAATGCTCACATCTTCGCCCATTTCAACGCGACCAATAACATCGGAAGAGGGGGCAATCCAAACTCGCTCTTTGAAGGTTGGAGTATAGTTGAGATAATTTCCGATCATAGATGTTCCTTGTGGGTCAACTTTCTCTAAACAAGCGTGACGTGAGTTGCTGCATGTAATTGGGAGATTGTTTTTTGGCGGAATTATATACTTTATTGGTCGTGCTTTCAACAATTTGGTGAGAGTTGATGGCATTGTTGCTTTCGTGAGCAATTTTGGTATACGTTCCATCACTTTGAAGCTCATGCGCCAAAACATTATCCGAAATCTGCAATTGCAAAATTTGAAGAAGTTTACCCGAAGCCTCTTCTCCTGCAATCGGTGTGAGCAGTTCGATACGACGTAAAAGGTTACGAGGCATCCAATCGGCACTGGAAATGTACGTTTGCGGCGTAGAGTGTTTGAAATAAAAAATCCGAGCATGCTCAAGATATTTTCCGATGATGGAGATAACACGGATGTTCTCACTGATCCCCTCAACCCCAGGACGCAAACAGCACACTCCTCGAATAATAAGCTGGATTTTAACACCCGCTTGAGATGCTTTATACAAAGCTTTAATAATATCATCATCGACAAGAGCATTCATCTTAGCGATGATAATTCCTTCGGCTCCCATACGGGTTTCGTTATGGATAAGAGAGAGAATTTTAGGTTTAATCTGGGTTGGAGCCATATACAGCTCGTTGAGTTTCCCTTTTTTGCTAAAACCGGTCAAAAAATGAAAAAATCGGGTCATGTCGTTGGTGATGGCATCATTGGAGGTCATATAACTGATATCGGTATAGACGGTTGCGGTAGAGGGGTTATAATTACCCGTAGCAAGGTGACCGTATTGTTTGAGTTTTCCGCCAACACGACGGGTTATGAGCGCGGCTTTGGCATGAACTTTAAACCCTGAAATACCATAAATAACATGCGCTCCGGCACTTTCAAGTGCTTTTGCCCAGATGAGGTTGTTTTCTTCATCGAAACGGGCTTTGAGCTCCACCATAACCGTTACTTGTTTGCCCGATTCAGCTGCGGCAATAAGAGATTGGACGATAACGGATTTGGAGCCTGAGCGATAGAGTGTCATACGAATGGAAACAACATCGGGATCTTTTGCTGCCGTTTGGATCAGGCGAACAACGGGTTCAAAACTCTCAAAAGGGTGAAAGATCACAAGATCTTGTTTATCGAGAATGGAGTACAAATTCTCGTCTGAATTGAGTGGAGGTAGATTTCGAGGTTTAAAACTGGGACTCGTAAGATGGGCAAAATCTTTATTCCCAACTACTTGCCAGAGTGCTCCGAGATTGAGATACGTTTGAAAACGGTAAATGTCATCTTTGAAAACGTTGGCGTGACGGTTAAAGAAATTGAGCAAATCATCATCGGCGTGATTGCTCAGTTCCAGTCGAACCAACTCCCCTTTTTTACGGAGCTTCAGCCCTTCTTCGAGCATCTCCATAAAATCATCCGCTTCTTCTTCTTCGATAGCGATATCGGCATTGCGAGTGACGCGAAATGCCGAAAATTTGATGAGTTCATATCCGGGGAAAAGATCATCGATGTGTTCGGCAACAACGCTTCCGATCGGGACATAAATACGGTTATCGATGTCCACAAAGCGAGGTAAAACTCGCGGTATACGGATCAGTCCATAGCGTTCGATTGCTGTATCATCTTTGTCTCTGAGTTTGACAATTTGCCCAAATCCGAGGTTATTGAGATGAGGGAACGGATGGGTAGCATCAATGGCAATAGGAACAATAACCGAATAGATGTTTTCGTGAAAATAACGATCCAAATACTGCTGTTCTTGCTGCGTTACCTCTTTGTACGATTTGAAAAAAATCCCCTCTTTCTCAAGAGACTGCATTATTCCCAGTAAACATTCTTCCACCGCTTGTTGCTCAGTGTGGAGATACGTCCGTATTTCACGAAGCTGATGGAGTGGAGTAAATCGATCGGCACCGGAGACGTTGACACCTGCACTAAAGAGTTTTTTGAGTCCTGCAACGCGAATCATGTAAAATTCATCAAGATTGGTTCCGTAAATCGCAAGAAATTTCAAGCGTTCAAGTAACGGTAAGGACTCGTCTTGTGCTTGCCCTAAAACACGGGTATTAAAATGAAGCCATGAAAGTTCACGGTTGATATAAAGGGCTGGATCTTTTAAATTACTGTGCATGCTGCGTACCTATTATTATGTTGTTGCGATTATAGTATACTTTGATTACAAAAAGGAGTTCTATGAGTATATTTGCCATTATTATGTTGGGTGCAACCGTATTTTTTGCCTACCAGATTTATCGTCACGTTCAAACATTGGAAGATCCTCTTCAAAAAAATGAAGCGTCAGAACCGATTTCGACCAAGGATGTTTTGAGTGATAACTCAGCGGATTTAATCGTAGAAGCCGATGAAGCGTACAGTGAAGGAGATTTAGAGCGTGCGTTGGAGAAGCTTAACCGCGCGAATACCCAATTTCCAAATAACACTGAGATCCTTAACAAACGTGCCTTTATCAATGGCAAGATGGGAGATATGGAAGAAGCAATTTCTCTCTACGCCCGTTCGTTGGAACTTGATGCGACGGATGATTTAACCCACCTAGCCATAGCCTCCATATATAAAGCCCAAGGTGATTTTGAGCATGCACAAGAACACTATGAAAAAGCGCTTGCCATAGATACAAAATACGCAGTAACCTACTATAACTATGGAAATCTCTTTAATGATAAAGGAGACGTTGAGAGGGCAGAGCAGATGTATTTGAAAGCACTTGCTTTACAAGAAGATTTCAAAGAAGCACGCGAAGCGCTGGAGCAATTAAAGGACGTTAAGTGAACCAAAACCAAGCACGACTGGCCGTATTGATCGATGCGGATAATTCTCAGCCTTCTATCATTGCCGGCTTATTGGATGAAATCGCCGGACATGGCGTGGCAAGCGTTAAACGTATTTATGGGGATTGGACAGACGTAAAACTCAAGGGATGGAAAAATGTGCTGCTTGAACACGGACTTCATCCGATGCAGCAATTTGCCTACACAACAGGGAAAAACGCGACTGACAGCGCCATGATTATTGATGCGATGGATTTGCTGTATACGAAAAATTTTGACGGTTTTTGCATTGTTTCCAGTGACAGTGACTTTACGAGGCTTGCAAGCCGTATTCGTGAATCGGGAGTTCAAGTTTTTGGATTTGGAGAGCAAAAAACACCCAAATCGTTTATCGGTGCGTGCGATAAATTTATCTATACCGAAAATCTCCGCCGTTCTTCTGCAACAACTGCCCCAATCGCACCCTCTACCGTCAAACATGATACGAAAGCTCTGTTAGAATTGGTACGTAATGCGGTCGAAGATACAACAAACGAAGCAGGGTGGTCGTATATGGGGGCTATCGGTCAAAACTTGATCAACAAATCTCCCGAATTTGACCCTCGCAGTTTTGGATACAAAAAATTGGTCGATTTGATCGAAGGGTTAGGAGAGTTTGAGTTCAAATATTCCGATCCACTTTCCGGCTCTCAATCTATTCACGTGAGAGTAAAGCGCAAGAAAAGGAGTTATGAAAAATGACAGTACGCGAAATTTATACCTTTTTAGATGAACTTTCCCCTTTTGCACTTCAAGAGAGTTGGGATAACTCAGGACTGTTGGTCGGTGATTTTACTCAGGAGATTTCTACGGTCGTTCTCTCGATTGATTTGGATGAATCATTACTGGACTCCATTCCTGATAATGCGTTGCTCATTACTCACCACCCGCTTATCTTCGGTGGACTTAAACAATTACAATTCAACCAATATCCCGCTAAACTTCTCGCCCCGATGATTCGTAAAAATATTTCCAACATCGCCATGCATACAAATTTCGATCAAACTCATCTCAACGAATACGTTGCAACAAAAGTATTAGGGTATGAGATCATTGCTAAAGAGGGATTTGTCGCCTATTTAGGAGTGGATGAACCGTTTGAACTTTTTGCCGCTAAAATCAAAAAAGCGATGGGGCTTGACCATATCCGAAGTGTACAGTGTCATGATCATATCCGTTCGTGTGCTTTGGTAACCGGTTCCGGTGCATCATTAATGCGAAATATCCAAGCAGATTGTTTTTTAACCGGAGACATAAAATATCACGATGCGATGGAAGCAAAAGCCCTTGGATTGTCTATGCTGGACATCGGTCATTATGAAAGTGAATGCTATTTTGGAGAGATATTGGCAACACACTTGGAAAAATTAGGTTTGAGTGTTATAATTTCACCATCAAAAAACCCATTCTCTTACCATTGAGATGAAGCACCCCCAAAAAGGCACATTATGAACAAACATTTAGAGCAGCTAATCGACTTGTCGTTGATTGACAAAGAGATCGATGCGTTCGAGCCACAAATTGATGAAGCAAACCTTCAGTACGACGCTCTTTTAGCCACAAAAACAGCTTTAGTAAACGAGATTTCAACCCTCTCTGGTGAGATCAAAGATGAGCAAGTTAAGAAGCAAAAAAATGAGCTTCACCTTGCGGAACTTTCTGCAAAACTAGAAGATAACAGCAAAAAAAGTGCTGAAATCAAAACTGAACGTGAGATGAAATCACTTCAGCTTGAAGAAGAAATTGCAAAAGAGCAAGTTAATTTTGCCAATGAAGAGATTGGACGTTTAGAAAAACTCATCGATCACAAAAAAGCAAAAATCGAAGAACTTGAGACAAAAGCATCCGAAGTAGAAGGGAAACTTTCAGGAGTAAAAGCCGATGTGGATGTTAAATTGGCACGTATCGATGAAGAGCGCAAAGTAATATTTGCTAAAAAAGAGATTCTTGTGGGCGCAATGAACCAAAAAGGGCTCTCTTTCTATCAAAAAATTCGTCGTTGGGCGAAAAATACGACAGCAGTACCGGTTCGTAATCAAGCATGTATGGGATGCTACATGGCATTGAGTGACAAAGTGTATTCAGAAGTTATCAAAGGTGAAGAGATTACAATGTGTCCCCATTGCGGACGTCTGTTGTATCTTGAGCCTGTCACTGAAGAGATGGGTGCGTAAATCTTTTCGTGAAGGTTTTTGACCTTTTTTATACTTTACTTGCCGCCGTTCTTTTTGTGGCGGCACTCCCTTTTATCCTCTTTCTATCGTTTAAAAAAAAATACCGTTCCTCTATACCCTCTCGTTTTTTTCTCTATAACAATCGTCCCTTCAAAGATCATGATATTTGGTTTCATGTCTGCTCTTTAGGAGAAGCCAAAGCAATCGCGCCGATAGTAGAGCGCTTAAAAGGGCTTAAAATCGCTATCAGTGTCATTACTCACACCGGTTATGAAGCTGCATCCAAATACACCGCAGAGGTACGTTATCTCCCTTTTGAGCCATGGTTATGGTTTTGGATACGTACTCCTAAAACAGTCGTTATCCTAGAAGCAGAGTTTTGGTATCTTTTATTTAGTATTTGCACCCTCCGAGGCGCACGGGTCATTGCCCTCAATGCCCGCATCAGCGATCGAAGTTTTCCGAAATACTACAAAATGCGATGGTTTTATGCGAGACTGTTTAAAAAATGCGATCTTATTTTATGCCAAAGCAGTGAGGACATGGCGCGTTTCATCGCATTGGGTGCGCACAACGTTGAAGTTGTCGGAAACATAAAGCTGGCACAAAAGATCGAAGCGACCAAAGAGTATCCTAAGCCCGATGGATTATTGATTGTTGCAGGAAGTACCCATGAGGGGGAAGAGGAGGGAATCTTGCGAGGATTTATGGAGTATCAGACAGTGCATCCTCACGCAAAACTCCTCATCGTCCCGCGCCATCCCGAACGCTTTACCAAAGTAGCGCAGCTCATCGAACGTATTGCGCCCGACTCTCGTTTTTCACGTTGGAGCCAGACCCAAACCATGGATGCGGATATTACACTCATCGATGCCATGGGTGAACTTAACAACCTCTATGCCATCAGTGATATAGCGATTTTGGGAGGAGCTTTTTCTCCCATCGGCGGACATAATCCCCTAGAACCTGCTCATTTTGGATGCAAAATTATTACGGGTAAACAGATATTTTTACAGCGTGAGTTATTTAAATACGTGTCTCATGTGCAGTTTGTGGATTTAGAGGGGATTGCTGAAGCCCTGCATATTGCCGAAACATTACCCCCATCACAGGTAAATGCAAGCATTGATTTGGATAGGGTTATGGAGTGTTTACGCTCAACGGTTAGAGTTAAAGCGTGATAGTGCTATAATTCCAAAAATAAACGGATTGAAAATCAACCTGAGGACGATAAAATGGAAAAACAAAAAGCATACAAGCTCTTAGCAGCACAAGAGGGAATCAGCAATTCCGAAGCAAAATCACTAATTGACCGCGGATTGGTCTATGTGGGTAACTCCAAGGTGTTGATCGCGCGGGGTGAAATCAGTGCTAAAACCACTTTTATCGTTCAAAAGGTAGAAAAAGCTCACCCAATCTATGAAGATGATAACCTAATCGTCATTGATAAACCGGCATTTGTCAATTCCGATGAGATTGAGCGACAGTTTAAAGGTTCACAGCTTCTTCACAGACTTGACCGTGAAACAAGCGGTGTCTTGATGTTGGTTAAAAACGAAGAATACCGTCTCAAAGCTATCAGCGAGTTTAAAAAAGACAATGTCTATAAAGAGTACGTTGCGTGGGTAGACGGTATCATAAGTGAGGCGTTTGTCATCGACCAGCCTCTTATTACGGAGAAAAAAGGGAACAAGGCGTATACAAAAGTAGCGAAAAATGGTAAGCCCGCGATTACTGAAGTAACCCCTCTGGAAGTATCAGGAAAAAAGACGAAAGTTCAACTGATTATCCATCATGGACGGACGCACCAAATTCGTGCACACATGAAATACGCGCTTCATCCGATAGTAGGCGATGAGAGCTACGGCGGACGTCAGGCTAAGCGCGTTATGTTACACGCTAAAAAAGTGGAAATTCTGGGGTTGACATTTATAGCGTCAGAGCCGAAAATATTTGGACATTTTGGAAGTTAAAAAAGCGTAATCAAAGTAAAAATTAAGTATAATGCGAAACTTTTTATACCCTGTAACTGTACTATTTAGGAGTTCAAGTGTTTGATACGCTCACCGAATCATTTACATCTGCCATACGCAAGATTCGTTTTCATGACGATGAAAAAGCACTCACCAAGGCATTGGGCGAGCTTAAGAAAGCGTTATTAAAAGCAGATGTTCATCACAAAGTGGTGAAAGATCTTATTGATTCGGTTGAACTTCAAGTAAAACAAAACGGTATCGGCAAAGATCAATTTCTAGATGCGCTTCGAAGTTCATTGTATGAGCTTTTGAAGGTCAAAGGAAATTCGGGCTTCGTATACGCACCACAATCGCCTACGGTTATTTTGATGACTGGCTTGCAAGGTTCAGGGAAAACAACTACGACGGGTAAGCTTGCAAATTACCTCAAGATTCGTCAAAAGAAAAAGGTCTTGGTTGTTGCGGCAGACTTACAGCGTCTTGCGGCAGTAGAGCAGCTTCGTCAAGTGTGTGCAGGGATTGAAGTTGAGCTTTACAGCGATGAAACAACGAAAAACCCAGCTGACGTAGTCAAAGGGGCGATTGCCTATGCGCAAAAACTTCTCGTTGATGTAGTACTGATTGACACGGCAGGACGTTTGGCGATAGATGATGCCCTTATGGATGAGCTAGCTGAGGTCAAACGTGCTGCAAATCCTCATGAAATTTTCTACGTTGCCGATTCGTTAGCAGGTCAAGATGCGGTGCGTACTGCGGATTTGTTTAACCAAAAAATTGGTATCGATGGAGTCATCCTCACCAAATACGATGGAGATTCTAAAGGCGGTGTTGCACTGGGTATCGCCTCTCAGATTCAAGTACCGTTACGCTTTATCGGTGCCGGTGAAAAAATGGAAGATTTGGAAATATTCTTGCCGGATCGTATTGTCAATCGCCTTATGGGGCTTGGGGACATTGAAGGTCTTGCGGAAAAAACGGCTTCGATTATCGATGAGAAAAAAGCAAAACAGCTCACCAAAAAGATTAAAAAAGGGGAGTTCAATTTTAATGACTTCCTAGAGCAAATGGAAAGCCTCAAAAAAATGGGGAGCATGAAATCCATTATGGGAATGATTCCAGGAATGGGTGGCATGGCATCGGCGCTCAAAGATTTTGATCTGGAAAACTCAGGCGAGTTGAAACGAATCAAAGCATTGGTTTCCTCCATGACGATGAAAGAACGTGAAGATCCGGAATTGCTGAACAACAGCCGAAAAGCACGTTTGGCAATGGGATGCGGTTTAAATATCGTAGATGTTAACCGTATTCTGAAGCAGTTTAAAAATGCTTCAAAAATGGCAAAGCGTTTTTCAGGTAAAAAAGGGATGCAAGACCTCCAAAATATGATGGGGCAAATGCAAGGCTCTAAAATTCCACGTTAGTAAGAACGTTAAGCAGGAGATTTTTTTAAATCTCTGACTTAGCGTTCTAGTCATTTTGTGGTTTCTTTTTGCTTTTATGGGCAAAACACTCTTCAAAGTAACTGTGCGCAAAAATATTATTTAAAAGGATCTAAAATGGCAACAGTCATTCGTCTAACCCGTATGGGTCGTAAAAAACAACCTTTCTACCGTATCGCAGTAACGGACAGCCGTAAACGTCGTGATGGTGGTTGGATTGAATTGATCGGTTATTATAACCCAATGACTGACCCTATTACGGTTAAAGTAGATGAAGAGCGTCTTACGTATTGGATGAGCGTTGGTGCTCAAATGTCAGATCGCGTTAAAAAAATTACAGGTAAATAAGTATGATTGCTGACTTCGTCGCTGGTTTTGCCAAGCTAGTTGCCACCTATCCTGAGGATGTTCGAGTGGAATTTTACGAGCGCGATGAAGTAACAGAAATTTTATTGTACGCTAATCAAGCCGATGTAGGTAAACTCATCGGTAAAGAGGGAAAGATGATCGGTGCGATCAAAACTGTCATTTCTGGTTGTAAGGCCAAAGATGGAAAGAGTTATCGTATCAATGTCGAACCGCTTTCGTAATTCTCCTAATCCTGATCTTCTGCATGTCGCCACACTGGGCCGCGTAGTAGGGCTTAAGGGTGATATAAAACTCAATCTTCATACGGATTTTCCGGAACAATTTGCCAAAGGTGCAACCTTTGATTTAGAAAACGGTAAAACCATAACTCTCCAAAGTTATAACCCTGATCGAGAGCTTGCGCATATTGTGGGATACGATACCCCAGAAACGGCAAAAGTTCTCACCAATGCAAAGCTTTTTACCACACACGAAGCAACTCGTGATCGTTGTAAGCTTGCTGAGGGGGAGTTCTTTTGGTTTGATTTACCGGGACTTAATGTCTTTGAAGGTGAAAAACTTTTGGGAACCGTTATTGAAGTTGAGCGGATTGGACCACAGGATTACCTGTTTATTAAGACGGATAATGCTTTGGTTTTACAAGAGTTTCCTGCTACGTTTCTAATCCCTTATATTGATCGTTTTGTACTAAAAATTGATTTAGAGATGAAGAAAATAAGTGTAGACGGTGGTGTCGATTTACTTGAGGCATCATAAGTGCGATTCACGTACGTTACCCTTTTTTCTAATCTGATAGAAGGTTATTTTCAAGATTCAATCTTGAAGCGTGCGATTGAATCAGGAAAGTTTGAAGTAGCGTATCTCAATCCTAGAGATTACAGTGCATCAAAACACTCCAAGGTTGATGATACTGCAGTAGGCGGAGGTGCTGGGATGGTTATGACTCCTCAGCCTCTTTTTGATGCGCTTAATACGTTGGATGACGATGCGTATATCATTTTTGCAGCACCCGTAGGGAAGCAATTTACCCAAAACGATGCCAAGCGTCTTGCTTTAAGAGAACATGTTGTTTTTGTTAGCGGACGGTATGAGGGAATCGATGAGCGGGTGATTGAATCCTTTGCGGATGAAGTGTTTAGCATTGGTGATTATGTTCTCACCGGTGGTGAACTTCCATCGCTTGTTATGAGCGATGCTATTGTTAGAAATATTGACGGCGTTCTTGGAAACAGTGAATCACTAGAATATGAAAGCTTTGAAACGCCACTTTTAGAAGCACCTTCTTTTGGAAAACCAGCCATTTACGAGAAAATGGGTGTTCCATCAGAATATTTAAAGGGAAATCACAGTAAAATTCTAGCACTAAAATTAGCTATGTCTGAATGTAAAACAAAATATTTCAGACCAGAACAGCTACTAAAGCATAAAATAAGGACTTCTTATGAAAAATAAATACATTGCTAGCTTCGAGCAAGCACAAATCGCTGGGAAAGATATTCCTTTATTCCGTGCAGGCGATACACTTCGTCTTGCTGTTAGCATTACAGAGGGTGAAAAAACTCGTGTGCAAAGTTATGAGGGTGTATGTATCTCTATTCGTGGAGAAGGCACTGGCCGTACTATTACTGTTCGTAAAATCGGAGCAAATGCTATCGGTATCGAGCGTGTATTCCCAATCTACAGCGATAGCTTAGAGAAAATCGAAGTACTTCGTCGTGGTCGTGTTCGTCGTGCGAAATTGTTCTATCTTCGTGATCTTGCTGGTAAAAAAGCACGTATCAAAGAGATTCGTCGCCCTAAGACAAGTAACGTTTAAAACAAAACGAATATCTTCCCCAAAATTACTCGCATCTTTCAGATGCGGGAAAATATTTATTTTATCCTTTTTTAATTTTCCATATCACTGCAGCAATAAGCACAATTGCAAAAATAATCATACTTTCAAGCGCATATACGGTTCCAAATCTTATGTCCTGAAATGGCAATCCTCCCGTATTCATCCCAAAGAAACCAACTGCGAGATTAAGTGGTAAGAAGATAACCGAAACGATTGTAAGTACATAAATGCTGCGATTCATACGATCATTAGAACGGAGGTTGTAGTATCGGTACAAATCATCGAGCTGGTTGCTTGCAGAAATGGTGGAACGAAGCGTTCGTTCGAGATGCTCATGAAGATCATGGAACTCATTTTCCAGCGTTTCTTCTGTGAGCTTAGATTTGCTGATAAATTGTCCTAAAGTATCGACTGCTTTGATTATAACTCGCTCTGAACGTGAAAGCTCTTTTTTAAGGGTATGCCATCGATCCATAAGCGCTGGATTGTGCTTTTTATACAATCCCTCTTCGATAAAAGCAATTTTCTGTTGAGCCATGTCTATATCGTCCATCAGAGCATCAATTTTTCTATCTAAAAAATGGTATAAATCTTTCATCCCTTCGGAATAATTGATAAAGGAATTGGTTTTTTTATCGTAATAGCAAACGCCATTTTTGGTAATAACAAAACCGTAGGAGAGAAATTTCCCTTTGGCTTCCCAAAATTCTGGCAATCGAAGGGATAGAATACTTGCTTTTCCTTCCCATAATTCAGGCAATCTGAGGATCAAAATTTGGTAATCACTGAAACTTTCATAAACAGAAGGATGGATGGGATTTTGAAGATCCTTGAAGTGTAGATCATGCAAGGTTATGCCGTTCATTGTGACCATTATACTACTCTCCTTTGAGGGCTCGTTCCATATCCCGTTTAAGACTTTTTTCTTTTAGATCATCTCGCTTATCGTAAAGTTTTTTTCCTTTTGCAATGGCAACTTGCATTTTGAAAATATTACGATCATTGAGGTAAATGCTCAGTGGAACCAGCGTAAACCCCTCTTTTTCGACTGCTTTGAACATCTTGTCAATTTGTTTTTTATGCAAAAGGAGTTTTCGGCTTCCCCGTTCTTCATGCGCATAAAAATGGTGCGTTGTTGCGAGAACACCGATATGGACATTAAATAAAAAGGCTTCCCCTCGAACGATCTTGATAAACCCCTCTTTGAGGTTGACCCGTCCTGCCCGCAGTGCTTTCACTTCAGAACCGTGCAGGACAAGACCTGCTTCGAACTTCTCTTCGATATGGTAGTCAAAAAAGGCTTTTTTGTTGGTTGCTATATTTTCGCCCATGATTATCTTTCCTTTACTCTAAAAAAACTGCTGCCGCTGCCGCTGAAAAACCATCCCT
>JAGXHZ010000162.1 GCA_024635855.1 Sulfuricurvum sp. | reverse complement strand
AGATGTAAAGCACGCTGATTGAGTAAAATTTGATCGAGTTTCTTTTTATTTTGATTTTCAGCATATTTATTGGTGTATTCATAGAGGGCACTTCCAACTATAATATAGCCTGATAATAGAATTAAGCTTAAAATAGTCAAAATTTGTTTATTTTTGGAACTCATACCTTCCTGACCTCTACACTTTGTATAATTAAATAATTATACTGTTTTTCGACTTTTGAAATAGATTATTTAACGTTTTTAGTTAAATTTATTCGCTTCTAATCCAATTTTTCTTATAATGTCATAGGTACACAGGTGATAGCTTGAGCTTGTCTCAAGAGGAAAGTCCGGGCTGCTGTAGGACACGGTTCCATCTAACTGATGGCCACGGTAACGTGAGGGACAGTGCAACAGAGAGTAGACCGCCACATATTCGTATGGGGTGAGGGTGAAACGGCGGGGTAAGAGCCCACCAGTCTCATAGGCAACTATGAGAGCTATGTAAACCCAACCGCGCAGCAAGAAACAGATGGTTAGCGTCCTACATTGCTATTGTTTCGCTAGAGGTCATGAGTGATCATGACAGTAGATTAATTATCACTTCATCCAGAACCCGGCTTATGTGTACCTACTTACCTTCAAGAGTGTAGGGTTCATCTCTTGCCCCATTTTGCATCTTTGAAATTTTCACCCCATTCTCTTTTATTCCAGAACACATAATCAATTGTTACTGCTGCTAAAAACAGCATACCTAAAATAAAAATCTCGCATTCAACACAATCTTGAAAAAACATCTTATCTCCTTCTTCAGCAGTGATTCGGTCGATGGCATAAGATGGGATCACCTTTTTCCTCTGCCTCTACGTCCGTCACGACCTGATATATTCGTAAATACACCCTTTTGCCACGTATGAGTCCAACATAAACCCATTAACCTATTGGGATGTCTAACATTTTAATTCTTTAATATGATTTTTTTATGTACTTTATGTTTGGATTAACTATCACTTTCCGCAAATTGTCAACAGTGAAGTTAAATTCGGCAGATTTTCGTAAAAAATATTGCGGACAGTAACCATAATAATTCTACATGCATATATCTCACAAAAATCCTCGCCTTTTATTCAAGCCATGGTTAAGTCATTCTTATGTATTATTTAATAAATTTATAAACGTAGGGAATTAATATTATGCGTTTAAGTTTACGATTAATTGCCGTCATTATGATATTTTTATTTTTCTTCTCTTCTCTTCTTTTTTATTCACTTTTAAATCGCTATTATGAAGATGAAGCTTTTAAGCGAATTGGACAAGTAACTCGTTTTGATAAAGCATTACAGTCTTATATCAATACTATTCAAAAGCCATCTATTTATTCCCTTATCCAAGCCGGAAATCTTCCAAAAGATTTTTTTGATCCTACAATTTTATCATCAACGTTTATTGCAAATCATATTAATGATGCATTTGTTTCTGAAAAATTTGGTGATACAAGTATGTTTGTACGCTTGAAGTTTGCCAGTGACAATCCGACCAATATCCGAAATAAAGCGAATGAATATGAATTAAAAGTATTAAAAGAGTTTAGAACGACTAAGCTTACTGAGTACAAAGATCGTTTAAAGCTTGACGGAAAAGAACATTTGTTTTATGCGATACCTGTTGCTGTCAATACGAATGAATGTCTAACATGTCATGGTAAGCCATCGGATGCTCCTAAATCAATGCGGCAGATGTACAGTGATTATAATGGTTTTGGAGAATCAAAGGGGCATCTGCGTGCGATTGTGGCTATATATACGCCCATTGATGCGGATAACCAAGAGATGTTACTGTTTTTTTGGAGTATAGAATCTTTAATGGTTGTTATTTTTGCCTTAATTTATGGAATGATTTATCATTACAGTCGAACCATTACTCAAAAAGATGCGTTGATTGCACGACAATCACGATTTGCTGCTATGGGTGAGATGGTTGGAATGATTGCGCATCAGTGGCGACAGCCGTTGACAGGTATGAGCATGACAGTCAGCAATATGAAACTCGATATAGAACTTTCTATGATTGATGAAAAAAAATGGGAGCAACAGCTCGATATTATTGAAAAACAAATTGCCTATCTTTCCCACACGATCGATGATTTTCGTAACTTCTTTAAACCTAACCAAACACTTATAAGTGTGAATATAAAGGAGTTAATTGAAGGGAGTCTTGCTGTAATTGCATCAACACTTGCCAGTCATAATATTGAAATAACAATTGTGTGTGAAGATGACATTTTACTTAATACTTCCCGCAATGATTTAATGCAAGTATTACTAAATTTGATAAAAAATGCTAAAGATGCTTACGTTGATACGGGTATTTCTCCCGCTGTTTTGACCATTGAAGCTGCAATAGATGAAGCTCAGGTGAAAATAATGGTAAGAGATAAGGCAGGAGGGATTTCACCTACCATTATCCATGATATTTTCAACCCTTATTTTAGTACTAAAGATGAAAAAAATGGAACAGGATTAGGATTATATATGTCGAAAATGATTATTGAAGGACATTTAGGTGGAAAACTAGAAGTAAGCAGCCATGATGATTCTACACAATTTACTATTCTTTTACCCATAGGAGATGTGAGTGGAAATTAATGTTGTAAAATTAAAAGAATATGCGGCAAATTGCGGTGTTTTATATGTGGAAGATGATGAATTAATTCGATCGCAAACTGTTGATTTTTTAAGCCGTTTTTTCCCTGTTTTGGATATTGCTTCAAATGGATTAGAAGGACTGGAAAAATATAACTCATCTCGACATCACATAGTTATTACCGACATCAACATGCCTAAAATGAATGGGATAGAGATGATCGAAGCCATCCGAAAAGCCAATGAAGAACAAATGATTTTGGTTACTTCGGCGTACAACGATTCCGAAAATTTAATGCAACTTATTAATCTCGGAATTCATCGTTTTGTTTTAAAGCCGTTCAATTTTAAACAATTTATTATTATGCTCTATTACATTGTTGAAGATATTTATATTCGATCTCAAAACATAAAAATCAAAGAACAGTCACAAAAAATTATTAATCTCATGGATAATGGGCTTGTTGTTTTTAGTAATGCAAAAGTCAGCATGGTCAATAATGCATTTTTACAAATGGGGGGATTTGAAAAGCTTGAAACATTGCTTTTGGAGATGCCCGAAATTGGCGTTATGTTTCAGCCTTGTACTCATTGTTTAAGCGGAACAACCAACAGTGAGTTTCTCAACTCTTTGCAAACATTACCGCCATCTCAGCATAAAGTGAGGATTGAAGATAAAAATCGCTTCAAGGAATATCAAGTACAAATTAGTGACATCGGAAGCGATGTTGCTGTTATCTTTACGGACATTACGGCTATTCACGACGAGCTTTATTTGGATATACACACAGCTTTGCCTTCTCGAAAAGCACTTTTAGAGCAAATGGAAATAGTAGGAGATCAAAGAGCAATTTTTTATACGCTATTAGTAACCATAAAAAATTACGATGCATTGCTCAAGTATTACAGACAAAGCGATGCTGTTGGTGTTGAAAAAGAAGCGGCTCAAATGCTAAAAGAAGTGGTGAAACAGTTCGTTTTGGTCTATTTTATTGGATATTTTGCTTCGAACCAATTTGTATTAATATCCGATGAACCATTTAATGAGTCAATTATCAACGAAATTGAAAATACTATTATTCATTATCTTGATAGTGCTGAACATACCTATCGAGGAGGTGATTTTCATCTCTCATATAAAACGAAAGAGGTAAGTTTTCAAGCAAAAACATCACTTGCCCAAATGGAAGAAACATTAAATAATGGATTTGATTTGCTGCATTAGAAAAGAAGCTCATCCCAAGTAAAGGGATGAGTAGAAAATTAAATAAAATTAACTTTGGTAACGTGGTGATTGAGTCCTAGCTCGGCTGGAGTACATCCTAGTGCAAGACCTATCATTTGCTGCATATGAAGGACAGGAAGAGAGACGTCACGACCAATAGCAACAGAAGCATGGTGAGTTTGGGTATCGAGTTTAAGGTGACAAAGAGGACATGGTGTAACCATCCAATCCGCATTGGCATCCATAGCACCTGCTACTGCATTTCCGGTTAGAACAGCAGCCGTATGAGGTGCTTGAAGTTCAGCATGGAAACCGCAACATTTGTTTTTCTCAACATAATCAACATTCATACCGCCACATGCGATGATAAGATCATCGAGAGATGTTGGGGTATAAGGGTTCTCATGACCTTTATGAGTCTCATTTTGAAGCTCTGAGGGACGAATGTTGTGACAACCATAAAACGGTGCAATGTTAAATTGGCTTAAAGGTTTTACAACCATTTCTTTAATCTTATCTAAACCAAAATCGTCGATGATAGCATACAAGAAGTGAGTGATCAGGGAAGTACCTTTGTACTCCAAACCAACTTCTGCAAGTTTTTCATTGACTTTCGCTTTTAGTGCTGCATTCTGGTCAAGTCTATGTTTTGTCATCGCCGTGTTGAGCTGACACGTATTACAGATAGTAACCATTGTAAGACCATGCATTTCAGCATAAGCAATATTCCGTGCATTTAAAACTAAAGATAAAAAGTCATCATAATCTTGCAAGTGTGAAGCGCCACAACATGAAGCTTCAGTAAGTTCTATGAGTTCTATTCCAAGTTTCTTTGCAACTGCCAGTGTAGACATCATCTGCTCGGGAGTACTCTCTTTAGCAGTACAACCGGTAAAAAGTGCGTATTTTAATTCTTTCATTGCGTATAACTCCCTAAAACTTTACTGTTGATGACGACTTGATAAGCTTTTGGATCTCGTCTAACTTATCTGATTTTGGCATATTCCATGGTAGAATAATTTTACCTTTAGTAAACATTTTGAGTGCGACTGGAACGTGTTTAAGAACACCGATATTCCCTTCAGAGTAACGTACAAGCTCTCCTTCATCCAAAAGACCATGTTTGGCGATAGAGTGTGCAAAACCGACAGCATGACGTGTTGCAACATTGTTCTTAGCGATATTGGCTTCAAAAATCATGTTGTGAAGTTTCGTTATTTTTTCAATTGGATTGACATCTTCAGGACAAGCTTCCGCACATTCCATACATTTGACACAATCCCAAACACCGCTTGCTTCTTCATTCACAATATGAAGACGCTCAAGCGCTGATTCGTCACGTACATCCGCAGAGAAACGATACGCTGCAGCAAAAGCAGCAGGTCCTATAAATTGATCATTAATGGCAAGTGCAGGGCAAGAGTAATGACAGGCTCCACATTGGATACAATAATCCGCTTCCAAGAGCTTTTCGGCATCATGCGGGCTAACAAGGTGTTCTGACTGAGGAGTTTCTTCAATTTCACCCGTCAAAAACGGTTTTACTTCAGCGTGTTTATCCCAAAAGTCTTTTTTATCAATAATTAAATCTTTGATGGCACGTTTGGTACTAAGCGGCTCAATAACAAGCTCTGCACCAAAGATATTGATAAGATCAAAAAGACGTGATTTACACGCTAAAATAGCTTTTCCGTTGACTTTAATCGAACAGACGCCGCAAATACCGTGACGACAACTTCGGCGATACGACAAGCTTCCGTCATGATCCCATTTGATACGATTTAATATGTCTAAAACAACCTCTTCGTGAGTAACGTCCAGAGTATAGGTATTATAATAAGGGAGGTAATCGGTCTCTTCGTTGAAACGAAAGACCTTAAACGTTACCTTTTGTGATGTTAATGCATCCATAGTCATATCCTTAGTAAGATCTAGCTTTGAGTTCATGACGACCGTGGGTAACGTCCATGTAATCAAGAGTAAGTGCGCCGTTTTCATCCATGTATGCCATGGTGTGTTTCAAGAATTTTTCGTCATCACGTGTTGGGAAATCTTCACGGAAGTGTGCTCCGCGACTCTCTTGACGTGCAAGACCGCTAGCAACAATAAAGAGTGAATAGTCGAGCATGTGTCCAAATTCGATTGCTTCTTGGAGTTCGGTATTGAAAATTTTTGATTTATCTTTGATACTAATATTTTTATAGCGTTTACGCAATTCTTCGAGTATTCCCATTTGAGCGGTTAATGTCTCAGCGGTACGGAAAACACCTGCATTGTCTGTCATCGAGCTTTGAAGCTCATCACGCAAAACAGCAACCGATTCTTGACCATGATTGGTAAGCACCCAGTTGAGCTCATCGTTCATACGTGCTGCATCGTCTGAAGTTGCTTCATGCAGTTTAATACCATCTACTTCATCTACCATTGTTTTACCGACAAAACGACCAAATAACAATGCTTCAAGAACCGAGTTTGCACCCAAACGATTGGCTCCATGAACACTTGAACATGAACATTCACCCGCAGCATAAAAACCTTCAACAAATTCAGTATTATTTTTACGAACGTGCCCAAGTTTATCCATAGGTATTCCACCCATAGAATAGTGAGCCGTTGCAGAGATCAAAATAGGTTCTTTGATCATATCAAGACCCAAGAAAGTAATCGCAAGGTCACGAAGCTCAGGAAGACGTTCCATGATTTTTTCTTTACCCAAATGGACAAGATCGATGAAAACAGCATCTTTACGTGGTCCTACTCCGCGTCCTTCACGGATCTCTTGGATAATAGCGCGGGCAACAACGTCACGAGATGCAAGTTCCATAGCGTTTGGTGCATATTTTTCCATAAAGCGTTCGCCCAGTGAATTGAGAAGTTTCCCACCCTCACCACGAGCAGCTTCAGAAATCAATACGCCGTTTCCGGATAATCCCGATGGGTGAAACTGAACGAACTCCATGTCTTCAAGAGGAAGACCATGACGAGCGACCAATGATAAGCCATCACCGGTATTGGCATGAGCATTAGAATTGATTTTGAAAGCACGTGCGTATCCGCCGGTTGCAAACATGACAGCTTTGGCATTGAAAATTGCTTTTTCACTGTTTCGGATATTGTAAGCGCTTACTCCATATACCTTCCCATCGGTATAAAGGAGATCAGCAACGTACCACTCATCCCAAAACTCTACACCCTCACGGAATGCTTGCTCATAAATAGTTTGAAGAAGAGTGAGACCTGTGCGGTCTTTGGCAAAACAAGCACGCGGTGAAGATTGTCCGCCAAAAGGACGCTGAGCAATCGTACCGTCTTCATTACGGCTAAATGCCGCACCCATTCTCTCAACCCAGCGGATGGTTTCTGGAGCTCTTTGACACATAAATTCAACAACATCTTGGTCGGCCAGATAATCTGACCCTTTTACCGTATCAAATTCATGCAGTTCAACACTGTCTGCATCACTAAAAGCAGCATTGATACCGCCTTGTGCAGCACCTGAATGTGAACGTAACGGGTGAAGCTTGGTGATAACAGCTACTTTTTTGCCAGCTTTTTGCAATTCACGGGCTGCAGCACATCCGGCTAATCCAGCGCCGACGATAATTGCATCTTACGTATGAACGGGAATACTCATACACTATCCTTATATAGAATATTTTCGAATACCAAATTGGCATAAGTTGCCATGATTATAGCGTTCTAACTCTTGCGTAGAATTAAAAGGCAAAAGAGTAACACATAGAAAAATTATGAGAGATTAAGTGTCCAAAAATGTAACATGTAAGAGAAAGTTAACGGAACTTATCTGCTTTATCTCGGAGTTGTGCAATGCGATTTCCACCGGACTCTTTTGCTTTTTCGACCAATTTTGCAACATCCGGTAATGATTCTTCAAGAGTTTTAGATGGGATTTTTAGACTTATACCACCGCTTAGCGTGATTTTTTCTATCCCTTGTTGCGTTGTAAAAATAGAATCTTTAACGGACTGAACGATATTTTCTGCTTCTGATAGTGCTAAATCCTTGGAACTACGTGCCATAATAAAAGCAAAACGGTTATCATCAAGATGAGCAATAACGTCTAACGGCTGCTCATACATCGTAAAAATATCGGCTAATTTTTTATAAAGCGTTCCTATATCTTCTTTCGATAATTTTGCCTCTAATTCTTTATATTGATCAATTTCAAATAAAACAATAAAGAGTGATCCCATCGTTTTTGTATTGCGTTTAAGATTAAAAACGGTATTCATCCCTTTTTGATTGTTAAGTCCGCTTTGCGGATCCAAAAGTGTTGGATTGGTATTGACAACAGGCATCTTCCGAGCAAGACGTTTAATAATAAAATCAACTTCTTCGGTAACGGTTTCATGTTGTATTCCTTCATCCACAGAAGATGCTTTTTTAATATCACGATAAATTTGATTTAAGCGCCATTGATAGAAGAAAAAAGTCATCAGTCCAAGTACTGCAATAATCAATACTATGATTTTTGCTATCCATACTGATTCATTAATAAGACTTATTTGATAATCAATCATATTGTCTATGTCCATAGAATAAAGATTTCGTTCAAAAATCATACGATCATACATGGCACTTCTGGAAACGGGCATGGATTCCAGCCAAAACAATGCTGATTCTTGAAACTTAGAAGAGGTAGAAACCATAGCTTGGTTCAATGATTTTTCTTTTTCATCGGAAGTAAAAAGTAAATTTAAAAATGTTTCTTTGTTCGCCAGTTTGGTAAATAATGCCAGTTCTGCAATATTACCATTGATGGTGATGGTAGCCATATCAAAATCATGAAGATTAGTGGATGTGATTTTTTTAATCAGTATATGTTGATTTTTCAGAGCATCTAGACGCTCTGAAAATTGGGAAATAGTAACAAGAATCATCGCCAGTAAGATTATCCCGCTTCCTAAAACGAAAAGGGACAGTTTAAGATTAAAAAAGATTTGTCGAATAGAGAGTTTCATCTAAAAGCCTTTATTAATAATTTATCACATTTAGGAAGTATTTTATCATATATTTATATTTTACTGTCTAAAAAGATCCTTTAACCCACGCATAACATCAAATAGTTTATAATTCTTTTTTACATTCAAACGCATACATTTAGGTTACTCGTGAATATTGAAAACCACTTTATTACTCTGATGAGTCAAAAAAAATCGCGTATAGGCGACGATGGTGCCGTAGTAGGAGAATGGATTTTCAGTAAAGATATTTTTTTTGAAAATGTCCACTTTAAGCGCCAATGGCTCACGTGCTATCAAATTGGCTACAAAGCAATGATCATTAATATCTCCGACGCCATTGCCATGAATGCGCAGCCCATGTACGCTTTGGTAGGTGCCGCAATGCCTAAGCAGATTAGTTTATACGATATGAGTGAGCTTGCTCGCGGTATGAGAGAATGTGCTTTTGAATTTGGAGTGGAGATAATCGGTGGTGATACGATTAGTAACACTAAGTTGGATTTGTCAATTACGATTATTTCAAAAAGTACAAATCCTCTTAAGCGAGTGGGTTTAAAGATAGGGGATCTCCTCGCACATACGGGAAATCTCGGTTCGTCACTGCGTCATTTGCGTTATTTAATGGCAGGTGGGGTTGTCAATACCAAAAGCCGATTTATTCGTCCTCGTTTGCGTGGTCAATTTATCCAAAAAGGGCGTCCTTATTTGAGTTGCGGAATGGATATTTCCGACGGTCTCTTTAGCGACTCACAAAAACTGTGTTCTGCTAATCGTCTTGGAATACGATGGAATAAGCGTCCGGATAAAAACATAGGATGCAGTGGAGAAGAGTATGAAATGTTGTTTGCCTTTCATCCACGACACAAACAGAAATTGAAAAGAATTTCAAAACTAACACGAACACCGATACACATCATAGGAACCGCAAAGCGGGGAAAAATGATTAATCGCTGTAAATCACACCATTTTTAGGAAGTATTTCATGGAACGCCAATATTATCTCCCACACAGTGTCATCGAATTTCATTTTCGCCAATCCGCTCGTGATTTCGTTGTTGACGAAATACCCTTGTATCCTTTTAGCGGGGAGGGTGAACATTTAGTCTTACACGTACGCAAGAAAAACCTCTCTACATGGCAGATGGTGGATATTTTCAGTAATCATTTAGGGATTAAAAGCCGTGATATCGGGTATGCCGGATTAAAAGACAAAAATGCCCAAACGAAGCAATACATTTCAATCCCAAAAAAATATGAGCCAATGTTGGAAAACTTCGAGCATGAGGGGATTAAGATTCTCGAAAAGCAGTATCACAATAATAAAATTCGTATCGGACATCTCAAGGGAAATCGATTTTTTGTCCGTCTTAAAAAAGTCAATCCTACCTCCGCCATGAAAATACAAGAAGCCCTTAAAGCGATTAAGAAAAACGGAATGCCTAACTATTTTGGATTTCAGCGTTTCGGATTGGATGGTGAAAACTATAAAAAAGGGCAAGCGATTTTAGACGGTACTCTTAAAGAGAAAAATAGAAAGTTGAATCAATTTTATATTAACTCATATCAAAGCTATCTCTTTAATGCGTGGCTTGCTCGTCGAATTGAGATATCGAAACTGGTTGAGAGTTTTAAAGTGGAAGAATTATCAACTGTTTTGACTCTTCCTAAAGAAGAAATCGTATCAATGAAATCCCAAAAACATCCATTTAAGCTCATTCATGGCGATGTATTGATGCATTATCCTTACGGTAAATTGTTCCATTATGAGAGTGAAGATGAGATTGAGCGTTTTAACAAACATGATATTTCGGTGAGTGGACTGCTTAGCGGTAAGCGGGCAACGCGAGCAGTTGGCTTGGCACAAGAAATCGAACAGGAGTTTGACACCATCACAACAGGTATTGACGGCGCGCGACGTTATGGATGGGTCTATCCAGAGGAAGTTGAGGGTCAATACAAAGAAAATGAGGCATGGTTTGAGCTTCATTTTACCCTGCCAAAGGGATGCTATGCCACGGTATTGATTGAAGAGATTGCTAAGCGAGAAATTAACAGCGATGAAAGTCAGGAAGAAGAATGAAGCAACATGTAACCTCGTCCCTATCCAAAGCTTTTGGAAAATTTGCATCTAAAAAGCATTCTCTAGCCGTTCAAAATTTGATTAATCGTACCTATGTATCAATGATGGGGTTAGATATGAGCGATTTTAAAGCTCCAGAATCATACGAGACACTTAATGCACTTTTTACACGTCATTTAAATGAACCTCGCCAATTTGATCAAGATCCTAAAATAATGATCAGTCCGTGTGATTCGTTTGTTACCGAAGCAGGGTCAATAGAGAAAACGCGAGCGCTGCAAATCAAAGGGATGAGTTATGATGTAAATGCATTTTTAGGTGAGCATATCTCTGAAGCTGATAAATCCCGTCTTATTGATGGTGAATACATTAATTTTTATCTCTCTCCACGTGATTATCATCGTTATCATGTTCCTCTGGATATGGAAGTTACAAAAGCAATCCATATTCCTGGAAAACTTTATCCGGTTAATATTCCGACACTTAAGCGTAAAATTGATCTTTTTATTGAGAATGAAAGGGTTGTTTTAGAATGCAAAAGCGTTGATGGGAAACTATTTTATTTGGTGTTGGTTGGAGCGTTAAATGTTGGAAAAATGATAGTAGCTTTTGAACCTCGTATCAATACCAATAGTGATTCACTCGGTGGTGTTTATCAATATGACAATCTTCATCTCTCAAAAGGGGATGATTTTGGATGTTTTATGATGGGCTCAACTATTATATTATTAGCTGAAAAGGGATGATTACCCCTAATGTAAGAGCAGGAGAGAGTGTAAGATTTTCTCAAGAAATAGCTCGGATTAACGGGAAAAAATAGTAAACTTTGTTTTGAGATGGCCGTGATCCTCATAAATATCGATAGTACTATCGATTGGAGGATGAAACTTAATAAGAGCCCCTTGCACAGAATGAAAAACATGGGCGAATTTTAAAAACATCGGAGAAATAATCGTATCGATATGCCCTCTTTTAATAATATCTGCCAAAATCTCAATACCGCTGTAGTAGATACTCTTATTAATAGAACGTTGAATATTGTACGAACGCATCAACTCGATATTTTTCAACAGTGTTTGGCACTCTTCAGTACATATTAATTTATTATGGTTTGCACGGTCAATTTCTTCGACAATCTTTTTTTCTGTATTACTTATAGAATCTTCAATTTCTTGGGTTAATTTTGGATTATATTTACGTATAAGCTTAAAAATACTATCAGCATCAAGGGGTTTGTTTCCTGTATCAAATACATAGTTTTTGTCGCTAATATATTCATGATCCAAAGCTTCTATAAGCTCTGCAACAATACTGATATAGACAAACTTATCTTCTTTATTGTGATCGAAATCAATACCAGTTTTTGAAATAAGTGGCTTAGGACCTGCGTAATTGAACGAATATTCCATGTTAGTTCCCTAAATTAAACGTTAAATCTAAAGTGCATTATATCACCATCAGCAACGATATACTCTTTTCCTTCCAAGCGCATTTTTCCTGCTTCTTTGGATTTATTCTCTCCACCGCATGCCACATAGTCTTCATACGCGATAACTTCAGCACGAATAAATCCTTTTTCAAAATCATTATGGATGACAGCAGCTGCTTTTGGTGCGGTAGAATTTTTATGAATGGTCCATGAACGCACTTCTTTGACCCCAGCGGTAAAGTAGCTCATATAACCTAGTTTATCAAAACCTTTACGGATTATTTGCTCTAATCCTGATTCTTTTACACCCATTTCTCGTAAAAATTCGTCACGTTCATCATCTTCAAGACCAATAAGCTCTTCTTCGATTTTTGCACACAATTTGATAACTTCACATCCTGTTTTGGTAGCATGCGCTTTAAGTGCAAGGACAAAAGCATTATCTTCAGCAAGCCCGTCTTCATCTACGTTTGCACCGTACATGATCTCTTTTGCGCTTAAAAGACGCACTTCACGGTTAAGTTGTTCAAACATCTCGGTATCGGCTTTTGGAAAATTACGAGCAAGATTGCCATCACCTAGAAACTCCAGAAGCTCTTCGGCAAAAACAAGTAATGCAGCGGCATCTTTTTCATTTTTAGCTTGTTTTTTGAGACGTTCGATACGGTTGCTAAGAACTTCAAGATCTGCAAAAATAAGCTCATTTTCGATAATCTCAACATCTTGAAGAGGATCAATACGTCCTTCGGTATGGACAATGTTCTCATCCTCAAAACAACGGACAATTTGTAAAATAACTTCGGTTTCACGGATATTGGAGAGAAATTTATTTCCCAATCCCTCACCTTTGCTCGCACCCTTTACAAGACCTGCGATGTCAACAAAATCAAGAGTCGAATACTGAACACGCTCTGGTTTAACGATTTTTACCAATGCATCGATACGGCTATCAGGAACCGGCACGGTTGCTTTGTTTGGTTCGATAGTACAAAATGGATAGTTAGCAGCTTCTGCGTTTTGTGCTTTGGTAAGCGCGTTAAAAGTAGTTGATTTTCCGACGTCTGGTAGTCCTACGAGTCCGATTGATAATCCCATTGAGTGTTTCCTTGTAGTGTTTCGATGCGTTAATAATTGGTGCAATTATACAGCAGGGTTGTTGAGTGGGGACTGAGGGGATGGGCAATAAATGTAATGATTATCGTCTGATTAAACGTTGAAATAAAATATCTTCCATATTTTGTCTGCTATCAAACAGTGCCATCACAAAAACTCGATGTGTATCGATTTTATAGATGAGTCTCCATCTCTCTATAATGAGTTCTCTGTAGGTAAAGACACCTATATCGGAAAGTTCGGGGACAACTCTCCCTCTTTCGGGAAATTGTTTGAGACTTTCGGCACGTTCTTGGATGGTGTGGAAAATAGTACGGGCATTTTGAGGAGATTCTTGATATATGTGCTCTACGAGTGTGGAGAGATCATTTTGTGCCGTATCTGTCCAAAAAACACTGAAGCTCATTAGGCTAATTTTTTCTCAATTATTTCAAAAAAGCTCTCTTGGGATTCGAAGCGATTGTTTTTAATATCCTCTTCGCTTTGTGCCATGAGTTTTAAGAGTGCTAAGGCATTTTGCATTTTTTGGTAGCTTTCGATATCTTGGATTACTGCTTTGGCTTCGCCGTTTTGGGTGATAATGAGGGGGCGATGGGAATCGTTGACGTAGGAAAGGGCATCGGCTGTTTTGGATTTGAGATAGCTGATAGGACGGATATCGGTTGCTAAATTCATAGTCAATCCTTT
>JAGXHZ010000161.1 GCA_024635855.1 Sulfuricurvum sp. | reverse complement strand
TTGTAAGAATTGTCATGGTAATGGTACTAAAGGTGCTGCTATGCATACACAAGACGAGTGGGATGATTTGTTCGCTAATGGCGGAGCAAAGATTATCAAAGCACACGCAAAAGATAAATCTGCTGCGTACTTTAATGGCGATGCTTTTAAAGAGCAATCACAAGATTTGCGCGATTTCTTGTTTGAATACGGTTCGGATTCAGGCAACGTCCCTTCTTGCGGATAACTTTCAATCATGTCCCTCTCGGGGCATCTTTTTAAATCTTTCAGTTTCATTCTTCATTTCATTTTCACTTTTCCAACTTAATCGTTTATTAATTTTTCATAAGATATTATTATTCTTAATTTATAACTAAAGGAAATATATAGAATGAAATCAGCCTCATTTTTTCTTCTTACGATAGTGTGTATTGGAATGATTCAGACGAATGCTTTAGCTGATGTTGCCAAAGGTCAGAAATGGTATGTAAAAAGCTGTAAAGATTGTCATGGAAGCGGCAGCAAAGGGGCTGCTTTGCATACGCAAGATGAGTGGGATGAATTGTTCGCAAATGACGGTGAAATGATCATCAAAAAGCACGCAGGGACAAAAGTAGAGACGTATTTTAATGGCAGTGATTTCAAAGAAAAATCAAAGCATATACGGGATTTCTTATTTGAATACGGCTCCGACTCAGGCAACCTTCCCGCTTGCTAAATTTTTTGGATTTTAAGCTTGACACTTTACCGGTATAAATTGCTCCCGACCCAGGGTAAGAAGTTCTTCGTCTAAGCGGTAGGGGTTAAGGGCGACTTCGTCAATGGATTTAAAATTAAAATGACTCTTGGTATAACAGATGACAGAGTTGTTTTTTCCCTCTACTAAGGCATCGATGGCGTGTGTAACAAACTGATACGCCATCAATCTATCATACACGCTTGGATTGCCTCCTCGTTGAATATGTCCCAGTATACTGACTCGTGATTCAAACCCTAGCTCTTCTTCAAACCATCGTGCGACCTCATTCGAGTTTTTAAGACCTTCGGAGACAACAGCGATAAAATAATCACGCCCTTTGCGTATTTGAGATTGAAAACACCCTTTGTACTGTGTAATGTCGATGGGGATTTCAGGTATTAAACACACTTCGGCACCGGATGTGATAGCAGAGACGAGGGCGAGATAGCCGCAATCGCGTCCCATGGTTTCTATCACAAAGGCACGCCGAAAAGAGGAAGCAGTATCGCGGATGGAGTCAATCGCATTTTTGATGACATTGAGTGCCGTATCGACCCCTAGGCAGTAGTCGGTTCCGTTGATATCATTATCGATAGTGGAGGGGATACCGCAAAACGCGATACCGCATTCGTTATAAAAACGTTCCATTCCTCGAAAGCTCCCATCACCGCCGAGAACAATCAGTTTCGTGATCCCTTTATTTCGCAAGTTTTGTGCTGCTATTGCCCGATAGGAAGCTTCTTTAAAACGGGTTGAACGTGCTGATCGGATTTTGGTTCCTCCGCGCGTTATTATTCCGGCAACGTCTTCATAATGTGCTTCTTTAATCTCATTATCAATCAGTCCTTCATAGCCGTTGTAGACAAAAAAAGGCTGCATTCCTTTGGCAAATGAGTACTCAACGAAACGCTTGATAGCAGGGTTCATCCCCGATACATCGCCACCTGAGCAGAGTATGGCTATTTTATCCATTGGTTTTCCTTTCCAAGCGTTTCGAGCCAGTCGGTTGTGTTTTCGCTGAGGCGTTGAGTTGCTTTTGTGAGGGCATTTACTCCCCCTTGTGCATTGGCAGAAAGTGCAGGTTCTGTAATAAAAAAGCGTTTTGAACCAAGAGCCGTTTTGGTTTTTGGATCAATGAGTCGATAGGTAATGTCTATCACCCCTTCACTCTTTGAATCGTTAAGAAAACGATGATAAAATGCATTGAGATCCGATTCCAAGATTAAGTCCGCCATTGCGCTTGAGGTAGTTGGAATGAGTGTGGTAAAAAGTTGCCGATTTTGCAGAGAGGAATAGAGCGATCGGTCGATCATACTGGAGGGAGAGTCTGTCCAAGTGCTGTACAAATAGGCATCAAGGCGAGATGTCTCTTTGAGATAATAAATCTGCTTTGATGAGAGAGAGGGGATGCTTCTGGTGGATGAGACTTTAAGCGTAGCCTTGACAGGCAGCATTATCGCAGCTCGCGGCACGTAGGAGGGGAGAATGGTATATTCATGCAGCGACGGGCGAAGTGAGGAACATCCTGCCAAAATAAAGGTAATCAGCGTGGCTAAAAAGATCGTTTTCATTCGATTATTCTCCTGGTCCTGGATTAGGTGTGGATTCTTTGAAAAGTACATCAGACGGGCTTTCACGCAATGATTTAAGTGTGAGTTCCATCTCGATTAGCAGTGAACGCGATTGGAGTAAAAGAGCATTGAGTTCAACGGTTGATTCAGACGCTATGGCTTGAAAATCATAATCACCACGGTCCATAGACGTTTCGATCTTTTCGATGAGGGCATTACTCTTTTTGGAGGTTTCTGTCCATGCTTTCATGGTGGGGGAGAGGCTGTCTCTCATGGTCACTTTGAAGGTATCCAGTGAGCTGCCTACTTTATCGGCTGAATTCCCCACTTTTAGCATGGTTTCATCCAATTTTTTACCGGTTTGTATCGAATTTTTGAGTAATAGATCGATTTCGTCTTGGTAGCTATTCATCCGTTGCGTCAGTATTTTTAGATTTTGAAGCGTTACGGAAAAGTTTTTCGTATTGTTGTCGCTCATGATGGCATTGGTATGATCGAGGGTGTCGGAGAGTTTGGTTACGACACTGCTAAGGGTTTCATCAAGCCGTTTGATAAGAGAGGGAGAGGTGGGGATAATGGCAATGTCGTTTTTAGACGTCACAAGCAGAGGTGAATTTTTTGCACCGCCGCTGATTTCAATAAAAGCCAATCCTGTTATTCCGAAAAATTTAAGGGATGCGGTCGAATCGGTTTTAATCGGAGCATCTTTTTTGATTTTTAAAATCAGTTCAACCTCTTCACTGTTGAGCGGATTAATGCGTATTGTTTCCACCTTGCCGACATCAACGCCGTGAAATTTGACAGCGGCTTCCGGCGCGAGTCCGGAGATGGACTCGGTGATGTAGACTTTGTAGTGTTGGTATTGTCTCTCATCGTCATTGTACTTTCCAAGCCAAAAAGCAAAAGCAATCATTGCACCGGTCAACAGAAGGACAAAAAATCCGACGAGAGTATAGTTAACTTTTGATTCCATATGTTTCCTTTTGAAAAAAATAATCGATAATAGGGTGTTTAACGGCAAGGACTTCATCAAGTGTCCCCTCTGCAATCACTTTTTTTTCACCCAACAACAAGAAACGATCTACGATCTGATGTATCGTATCCAAATCATGGGTAACGATGACAACCGTAAGTCCTAAAAGATCTCGTAATTGTTGAATCAATGCATCAAACTGCCGTGAACTCAAAGGATCAAGCCCCGAAGTGGGTTCATCCAAAAATAGGAGTTTTGGATCAAGAGCAAGGGCGCGGGCGAGAGATGCTCGTTTGACCATTCCACCGCTTAGTTCGCTTGGGTAGAGGTGAATCGCGTGTTGAGGCAGACCAACCAAATCGATTTTGAGTTTAATGAGCTCATGGATGAGCTTGGGCGGAAGATCGGTGTATTCTTGATACAAAAGAGCAATATTTTCACCTACGGTAAGAGAAGAATAGAGGGCCCCTGATTGAAATAATACTCCCCATTGCTGACGGAGTTTTTGAGCTTCTGCCAGTGATAAGTGGGCAATGTCATTTCCAAAAATACGGATTGAGCCGCTTAAGGGTTTTCCCAGCATAATCATTTCTCGCAGTAACGTGGATTTACCGGATCCGCTTCCTCCCAGCAGGGCATAAATTTCATGTTGTCGAATCGTACAGCTGATATCATCGTGAATGAGATGCTCTCCAAAAGAACTAACAATATTAGATGCTTCAATGACAATGGGGCTCATATCTTGAGCTCCGTCAAAAGAATAGAGAAAAGAGCGTCGCATGCAATAACAAGGAAAATGGCGTTAACAACACTTTTGGTGGTGTATTGCCCTATACTCTCGGTATTTGCAGAGACTTGAAATCCTCGATAGGTACCAGTCAGAGCAATCAAAATTGCGAAGAAAGGTCCTTTTACTATTCCGATAATAAAATGTTTAATGGGCAGTGCCCCTTGCAGACGGTTGATAAATTCCGTGTAGGATAGGTGCGATTGGGTAGATGCGATGACCATCCCTCCAAATATCCCAACGAGATCAGCAAAAAATATTAACAGAGGTAATACAATCATCAAGGCAATAACGCGCGGCCAGACTAAAAAAAGATGCGGATGAAATCCCATCGTTTTCATCGCATCAATTTCTTGGGTCATTTTCATGGCACCGATTTGGGCGGTGAAGGCAGAACCGCTTCGACCTGCGATAACAATAGCCGTGATGAGGGGTGCGAGTTCACGTGTTAGAGAAATTCCAATCATATCGACGATGAGAATGTCAGCACCGAATTTTTGAAGCTGAACAATACTCTGGAAAGCCACTACCACTCCGATCAAAAATGCGCTAACGGCAATAATGGGAAGTGCATCAAACCCTGCGGTCGTAATGTGAGAACTGATGGATCGGTATCGAATGATAGAAGGATGTCGTAAACTGTAAACTAGAACGGTGAATGCTTCGCCTAAAAAAGTTAGAAAAGTTCCTATTCCTTGGAATGATAAATAGGCTTCCTTTCCGACACGATAAAGCCATCCTGGGCGATTTGGTACTGTTACATCGTCCTGAGGATGAGGGTAGAGGAGGTTATAAAGCTGAAGGTGTTCTTTTTTACTCCCGATCATCTCGGAGGCAAATCCCATTTTCTCAAATTTACGATAATACAAATGCCAAAGAGCAACACCGGCAGAATCGAGTTCGGTAACATTGTTAATATCCCAAATTATGGGTGAAGTCAGTTGGTACGATTCGAGGGTGAGTGCAATGGTTTTAAGATAATTTAATGTCCATTCCCCGCTGCACACGAAGATTGTCCCCGAGTGATCATGGACAATCTCAAGAGTGGCAGGG
>JAGXHZ010000160.1 GCA_024635855.1 Sulfuricurvum sp. | reverse complement strand
TTGCTGTCAAGTATGTAGGTTATAGGAAGATCATTATAATCGATACCTATTAGTGAAAAATACTCAATAAAAACATTTTCAAAAACAGCAGGAGAAATCACAAATGATCCACATCGCTCACGTAATTCTAAGAGGTGTTCTTTGTGGCGATGAAGAACTTTTTTTAAATTTGGAAATGAGCGAGGATTAACATCAAATCTTAATGCACAATGGCGGCATGCTAGTTTGAAGATGGTTGGTTTTTCGATAAATATATTGCCATAGGTAGTAGTTGTTCCACAATGCGGACACTGAAGCTGGCATTTATAACTTTCATAAGACGTTCTTGGATCAATCTCAACTGAAATGACGTTGCAGTATTGTCTTGCTTTTGAGGAATATGTCGCTATTTTAGAGGTGAGTTCGGCATACTCTTGCATTGTCATTTTGGTTAAATTAATCGACGGTGTACCATCACGGATAAACTTTATAGGATTTTTAATTAAACCATTTGCCAGTGCATATTTGTACAATGGTGTACCGGGATAAGGTGCGACTCTCCCTAAAGAGATCTGATATTCTGGATTTTGTTCCCACCATTGTAATGTTTCATCACTTGTGGCAACTGTCTCTGCGGGATCACCAAAAATAAAATTTCCTTGGATAGTAATGTGGTTGTTTTTAGTCATTTCAAGGCTGGTCTCTATATTCTCTTTTGTAGTAGTGGGTTTTTTCATGCTTTCTAAAACTTCTTTATTAACACTTTCAAGTCCATAACTTATGAGATAGCAACCGGAATCTTTCATAAGGCGTAATGTCTCATTATCAACAGAGATAGTCCATAATTGGCATGTCCACAAAAGATTGTATTTTTTTATTCTTTCAGAAAATTCAATAAGTCTCTTTTTGTTTGCTGACATCATCTCATCCATGACAACAATCATATTAATATGATAGTTGTTGACCATGTATTCAATTTCATCAAAAACGTAATCCAAAGATTTGATCCTGTATTTTTGACCGATAGGATGGAAACAAAAAGTACAGTTTAATGGGCATGAACGACTTGTGATAAGAGGAAGTGCTCTTGGAAAATCCAAAGGGTAAAGGTAATTGGAACTAATAGGGGTCTGGCGTTTAAAATACTCTTCTAAATCAATCATACTAAAATCAGGAAAAGGTAAACTATCAAGATCATCAATCACCGGACGTTCAGCCGTAAATACCCATTCTTCATTAAAGCGGTATCCAATGCCTAAAATGTTTTCAAAATTACTATTATTATTTATGGTATCAATGAGTTCTAATGCAGTAAGTTCTCCCTCTCCAATAATGGCAAAATCAGGATTAAGCTCTTTACATATTATCTCTTTGTCGCTGGTGACAATTCCCCCGCCAAGAATAGTAATAATGGTTTTATCAAGCTCTTTAACAACACAAAGAACACGTTCTATACTGAAAAAGAAAGCTGATAATCCCCCCGTTAAAATAATATCGGTAGGATTTTCTGATAAATGACGGCGTAAAATTTCATGTTCAGTATCTTTGGCATAAAGATTCATATCAAGAATATGTGTTACATAATTTTGCTTTTTCAGTAGGGTAGCAATGTACAAAATTCCTAAAGGGATTTCATAATACTCATTTTCTTTTTCGATAAATTTTGGAATAACAAAAGTTAATTTTTTTTTCTTTACTATCAAAGATGTCTCCCACTTAATGTTATCCATAAAAATCCTTTTATTCTTTAATTACTATATAAAGTTGATATGTTGTGGCATTGTACCACTGGGTTTTTGTAGGCTGATCAGCCCTTTTTGCAAAGCATCTAAATATTCATTAGGCTTATGCTGCAAGCATAATGAACCACACATTTTTTGAGCATCAAAACTGGGAGAAGCTAAATAATTCATAACTTCCCAATACCTGTCGCTGTTCACAATATCTTTAAATCGTGTTTGCGTAATATTGCCGATATGAAATTTTTTATATTTTTCATTAAATAACATTCCGCAGGGTGCAACCAAGCCAGAGCCTGACATCTGAATTTGAAAAGGAGGTCCATAGCAGCGTTGATAACTACGTTTGCCTTGGGCATTGATTTTAGACCATTTTACCACTACTTGATAGTCATCATCCGAATAGGTTTCTGCTTCTTTTAGTACACCCTCTAATGCGGCATACTTAGAATAATCGACACCCAAATCACCCTCTTCGCTATCACTGGTATGTTTGATAACAAGATAGTCCGGTCTCAATTTTTTGCCAAGTTTTGCCAATGGGATAACTTGATCTCCGTCTTGCGGCATTAAGACCATTTGCATACCGATTGTAACGTTCAGATTAAGGCGTTTTTTTATTTCCATCATGGTTTCTATATTGTCACACACCTGATAAAACCACTCTTCTTTAACGCCCATGATCTCTGAATAACGCTTAGGTTCACCGGCAGAAAAGTTAACGCGCAGATACGTTAAATGAGGCAATATCTTTTCAAGATCTTCTTTTCTTGTGTTATAGCCATGCGTTGCCACAGCCATAGAGATTCCCAGTTGAGAACCTTTAATGATAGTATGTACGTAATCAGGATGAATAGAACTTTCTCCATCTGAGACTAAGCTGATAGCTTTTACTCCCATTTGCGCACAATCTTCAAGAAAATTATCAATTGTTTCTTTGGTGATTTCAAATCGGTCATTCTCTTGTAATCGTGCATAGCAAAACCCGCATCCATAGTTACAGGCTCTGGTTAAAGACATATCAATAGTAATGGGGGCGATTCTTTCCCCATTTAGCCATTGTTGTACTCGTTCTTCATGCCAAGCTAATTTTGTTCCATCCAAAATTAATTCTCTATTTTTCATTATTGACACTCGCTTCCTAGTTTTGTCTTTTTTTATTGGTGTCTTTTTTTTCTGTGAACATTACTTCTAATGAAAATCCTAATTCTTTATCGATACTTATTTCCATATCGAAAAGTAATTTAGCCAATGAACTGTAGACTTCTTTATCGGCGGCAAATTCAACTCGCATCTCTCCGATTAATTTTGCTTCATATTCTTCTATGTTATGTTGCATGCAAAAGTTCTTGATTTTTTCGAAAACAATTTTTTCACGATCGTTGATATTTAAACTTTTCCATTCTTGTATCTCTTTTGGAGTATAGGTGTTAACGAGAGGGTAATAATTTTGTTCTTTAGAGTATTGATTGTAGAGAGCACGAATTAAATGTAATGGAATTTCGAAAAGTTCACAGCTATTCCCCGGCATTATAATACCTTTAACGGGATGAACCACATTGTCTCTTAATAAATTTTCTAATCTCAAGACACCATGATCCTGAGCCTCCAAAATCGGTAATCCGACTATAAGAGCACAAAATGCTTTCATCATACCTAGTTTATACGGATCATATTCACATTCATTGACCATAGCGTTATCAATGATATGGGTATTTGGATTTATACTTAGTTTTAATTCACATCCATTATAAGTCGCTTTATATTCTAAACCATTAGCACTTTTAGTATAGGCGGCAGGGGTGATTATATCTTTATAAGACAAAATATTTTTTTCGTATATTTCAATATTTTTCAAAGTATCCACCTTATTTTATCTGCATCTCAAATAGACTGGTCCATCCGTTTTAAACATCAAATGAATGTCCTCTTTTAATGTCGTTGTCGTAGGAGAAAGGATTAAAAAGTTTTTAAAAATCGTCATCATCGCTATATCGTCATTATCAATACAATGACTTCTGCCAAGCATTGAAAAATAATTATTAGCCCCGACACCGATTAGCTTTACATTCATTTTATGCTCATTAATATCATATCGAATTTGTTCGTAGGCTCTCATCACCAAAAAGGGTACTTGAGAGTAGTACAGAGGTTTCATTCCGGCTAAATACATACCGGCAGCCATGCTCATGGTCGCTTGTTCATTGATTCCCGTGTTAAATACTCTGTCTGAGTGATTGTTGAAAAAATCATCCAATACCGCAAATCCCATGTCTCCTACGAGTAGACACATCCTTTCATCTTCTTTAAAGTAGGTATAAATCTCTTTCATTACTTCTTGTTTTGAGACAATATCAGACATCACTCACCTCCATTACATAATCGTCTTGGGTAGGACATCTAAAATGATGAGCTATCGAATTTTCAAGCAGTTCAATCCCTTTTCCTTTAATAGTCTTACAAACTATAATAGAAAAAGAGTTGTTTGTTTTTTGAAAAAAAGTATCAAAAGTTTCTTTGAGTGCGTTTTCATCATGTCCGTTAACGTTAGCAAAGTTATCGGTATAGGCAGACAAGACTTTTGATAGTCGATTATTGTCTAAGCCTACGTCGCTTACCTTATCCATAGCCTGAAGGTCATTGGCATCAACGATTAACAATAAATTGTCCAATTTGAAACGATAGGCTAAAGCTAATGCTTCGAAGTTACTCCCCTCTTGCATTTCCCCATCACCGACAATGCAGACAACTTTAGTATCCTTTTTTTGCATTTTAAATGCTTGAGCCATTCCGACAGATAGAGGTAACCCATGCCCTAGCGAACCAGTAGAAGCCTCAATCATATATTTTTTGTTTTCGGTCAAACACCCTTTCAGCGTTGATTTTTCCGTATAAAAATTTTCAAGTTCAAAATCAGGAATAAAGCCTAATTCATTGAGTATGACGTAGTACGCATAGGCACCGTGACCTTTACTGAATACCAAGCGATCACGAGTCTCACTTTGGGGATCTTTTACATCATATTTTAAATAATCTCTAAATAAAACCGTTAATATTTCAACGGTTGATAATGCAGGAGCCACATGCCCAGCACCGCTGTCACAAGACAATTTAATGGTTTTTTTTCTTATATTAGCCGAATCTAACATCTCAGTTTCCTAAACATTCGAACCAGTCTTTTGTTGCTTCTTCGATGGAATTTTCATCCCAAACCGGAGCATCTCGCCATTGCTCAATGTTATCAAGCATAATCTGGACACCTTCTTCAATGGTGACTTTTGGTGTCCATCCCAACATGGTTTTAATTTTAGTAATATCGGCAAAAGTACTGTCAGGTTCACCTGGACGCTTAGGGATATGAACTTTTTCTCCACCCAATAAGCTCACAAGATAATTAATACTGTAGGTGTTTCCGCTTCCAACGTTTAAAATTTCTTGAACGACATCCGAGACAGCCGCACTGTAACACGCATCAACAATATCGGTAACGTAAGTGAAGTCTCTCGTTTGTTCACCGTCGCCCACAACCGTCAATGGCTTGTTATTAAGCAATTGAGCCAAAAAAACTCCAAAAACAGCACCATAGGTTCCACTGGTTCTATGTCTTACTCCATACACATTAAAGAAGCGCATGGATACGATAGGCATATTATAAACATGACCCCAATGAAGTACATATTGCTCACCGACTGTTTTTGTATGCGCATAAGGGTATTCAGGGCGTATGGGGGAGGATTCAGGTGTAGGGTAAATATCGGGGATACCATAACAGGATGATGATGCAGCATAGACAAATTTTTTTAATCTTTTAGATTTTTTTGCTGCTTCTAAAACGTTAATCGTTCCATCGACATTTGCTTTATGGTATCTAAGCGGATCATTGATGGAGGGGACAATATCAGCTAAGGCAGCATAATGAAATACATAGTCAACATCGGTAAAGTATTCCTCAAGATCTTGATTGTAGTCTCCAATGTCAACTTTAGCAAATGTAATATTATTTTTATGGTGAGCAATGTTATCCAATCTACCATTGGCTAAATTATCTAAAACCGTTACTTCATAACCGTTTTTGATTAAGAGATCTACCATATGTGAGCCTATAAACCCAGCTCCTCCGGTTACAATAGCTTTCAAAAAAATCCTTTAAATGAAATTAACATGAGCATTAGGATGTTTTAAATCCCATAAATAACGGTTTATCGAATCCATACGGCAATTGGTGCGACATTGTGAAATATCCAATTCATTTTTAATAAAGTTTAAATTAGCTTTTCTTTTATCGCTTTCCCATATAGTTTTAAAGGATGTCTCATTGATGTTGCCATAGCAAAATTTATCTTGAGCCAAATAGCAGCTGCATCCATAAAAATTACCATCCGTTGAAATATAGCCCCAGAAGAATGGTGTTGAATAGCATTTACTGTACGGAGCTTTTTCTTCTACTTTTTTCATGGTTTCAGAGCGAAATACGACATTGAAATTTTCATCATTCAGGGTTTGAAGTTCTTTCTCCAGTTCTAGCATCCCGGAATAGGTGAGCCCCTCGTATTGTTTGGTTACACTAAAAAGATGTTGAGAATAAGGTTTAATAACAATATAGTCCAAGCCAATTTCTTTCATCGTTTTTGCCAATAAAAACATCTCATGATGATTTTCAGGAAGTAAGAGAGATTGTGCACCGAGGGTACAGTTTAATCGTTTTGATTTTCTGATTTCAACGGCCATGGATAAGTTTTTTAAAAGCAAATCAAAATCTGCTTCTTTTGTTTGATGAATAGTAGCGTAGGTTGAGGCAGTTCCTGCATTCACACTGACTTTGATCCAACTCGAATAGGTCAAATAGGTTTCTATCCCTTTTGGATTGGCCGGAATAAAATTGGTTGTAATGGAAACATCAATACCTGATTTTTTTGTATGTTCAACGATTTCGGGGAGATCTTTATGCAACAATGGTTCACCTTCACCTGCATACATAATACTTTTTATCCCTAACTGACCCATTTCGGTAAGTCGTTCTTTAAAAATAGCAGTATCTAATTTAATATTTTGATACCCCATATAATCAACACCGCAGAAGGTGCATCTATGATTACATCCGCCATAAGGAGAGACTTCAACGTAGATCGGATAAACTTTTTTTTCTTTCTCCCAATCGTCTTTTGCCTCAAGCCATTGAGAAACTCTCTCTGGATGGAAGATGAGTTTATGACTGTCAATTTTATATTTATCAGACATTCTTTTTGCCTTTGTTGATGTAATAAGAATAGATCATGTGGTCTAGTATCATATGCATGTCCTCCACTAAACCGTATTCACCTTTTTGGGCCTCTATATGGAAATTGACGTCACTTAATTTTTTTAAATCCCCACCGTCAAAACCAGTAATACCAATAATCGTTGAACCGATATTTTTAGCGTATTCAACCGCTTTAACGATGTTGGGAGAGTTACCGCTGCAAGAGATCGCTATAATAAGATCTTCAGGTTTTAAGAGACCTTCTAACTGCATATAAAAAATATTTTCATATCCTATATCGTTGGCGATTGCAGTTATGACAGGCACATTATCCGCTAAGCTGGTAATATCTAAATTTATGAGACCTCTTCGACGTAATCCTGCCCCTAAATCATTAACCATATGAGATGCAGTAGCCGAACTGCCACCATTTCCTATGATATAAATAGAGGATTGTTTATATGCCGCTTCTTCAAGAATCTTAATAATTTGATCCACTATTTCATAATCGATTTTTTGAAGTAATTGAATGAGATTGTTAATATAGAGCTGATTGGATTGTAATGACATTTATGGGACCCTTTATAGTAACTTGGTTATTGTTTAATTGACGATTTTTGACATGTTATTCACCCTGATCTTCTTAAAATCCACCAATTATTGTCCAGTCCAAAGGTGTTCCGCGTTTAATGAAACCATTGGCTTTTCGATTTACAACTTTATCGATATATTTTGGCTCTATTCCACCGCCTGGGCGCAAGCTTTTGATATTTTTGCTGTTTATGAGGGGTTCCCCTTCTGAGATGTCCGTTATAGCAATTAAGCTTCTTTGTGGTTTTGGTGGAATCAGCGGGTAATTAATATTTCCCAAGGCTTTATAAACCAGTTTACTTCCATCAACAATTGATTTAAGCTCATCTGGGGTCGCTGAAAAAAAACTATCGGCTGTCGTATCATATCGGTTGACGATAAAGTGTTTTTCGATAATACTGCAGCCAAGGGCAACTGAAGCTATAGGGATGGCGCTTCCCAGTGTGTGATCCGATAAACCTATCGGACATTTAAAGATTTCTTTGAGATTGGGAATCGTTTTGAGATGGATATTTTCAGGAGGTGCAGGATATTCGCTTGTGCATTTTAAGATCGCTAAGTCTTTTACGTTCTCTTCAACCATAATCGTTACAGCATCACCGATTTGAGATAAGGTCGCACCGCCTGTTGACATGATGATCGGCTTACCTGTTTGTGCAACTCTTCTTACAAAGGGTAAATCAATGATTTCGGGGGATGCGATTTTATAGGCAGGCATATTTAGCGCTTCTAAAAATTCAATCGAAGAAACATCAAAAGGTGATGAAAAAAGGGTAATCCCAATCTCTTCGGCAACTTTTTGAAGTATGGGTGTCCATTCCCAAGGCATAGAGGCATCTAAATAGAGGTCGTAAAGATATTGACCCTCCCAAGCCCCTTTGGCTTCAAATGCTGGGGTGGGACAATTAAGGGTTAGGGTGTCGGCGGTATAGGTTTGAATCTTAACAGCATCGGCTCCTGCTTTCTTGGCCTCTTTGATAATTTCGATGGCGGTATCCAGATTATTTCCGTGGTTCGCGGACATCTCTGCGATGATATAAGGTTCACACCCTTCACCGATTTTTCTACCATCTATCTCAAACGTTTGATTGAACATTTTATTTCCTCACTTTGGTGCGTTGAATCACTTCGTAGAGTAATTCGGCAAACTCCCAATCCTCAGGAGTATCAATATCTTGAACAAGATGGCGTGGCAAAATAATCGGAATACTAATATTAGAAAATGAAATCTTTTCTTTAGATGCTTCTTCACGAGCGAGATGCGTCCAATAAAATTGTCCCGCATCATGATACGCTTCTTCCAAATCTTGGGAACGTGTATAAAAATTCTCGGGCCAAAACATTTCCAAGCGGTTATCGGCGGTAATTTTAAAACTTCTTTGAATCGGGGCGGGCATAGAAGTGACGGGAAAAGCATGAACGGCATCACTCTTTGAGAGTTTATCAAAGGCTTCGATTAATGCATCAATTTGAATCAACGGGGCTGTCGAATAGAGAGTACATACATACTCAGGAGTCATTCCGGAATCTTTGAGCCATTGTATGGCATGGGCAACAACGGCACCGCTACCGGTAAAATCATCTGAGAGTTCACGAGGACGGATAAATGGAGTTTCTGCTCCATAGTTTCGTGCCACTTGCGCGATTTCATCATCATCGGTACTGACGATAATCTTATCAAACAAACCGGATTTTACTGCCGCTTCAATGCTGTAGGCAATAATAGGTTTTCCATGAAAAAGTTTTATGTTTTTACGAGGGATTCGTTTGCTGCCGCCGCGTGCAGGGATAATCGCGACACGCATTAGACGTTACATCCTAGGTATGCATATTTTTCGACTATTTCCAGCACTGTATCGGCAACATATTTGGCATCTTCCATGCTCATTTTTTGATGGCAGGGGATAGAGAGTTCACTTTTGTAAAACAGTTCTGCCGTGGCAAGTCGTTGTTCGCCAAAGCGTTCTTTGTAAAAACTGTTTTGATAGATCGGTTTATAGTGTACTTGTATGCCCAGATCTTTTTCTTGAAGTTCAGTGAAGATTTCTTCTTTGACGCAATGAAGCTCAGGATTTAATAGCAAGACATAGAGATGACGTGCGCTTTGTTCATTTAGATCGATGTGAATAGTACTAAAAAGTTTATGATGTTCAAAACGATCATCGTAATAGCGGGCAATGGTTTCGCGTACATTGATAAAACGATCGAGTTTATGCAACTGTGAGAGTCCCAGTGCGGCGGCATATTCTGTGAGGCGGTAATTATGTCCAAGGCTCACCATATCGGAGTTCCAAAGCTGTTTTTTCACGATGCCATGAGAACGAAAAAGTTTTAATGCCCTGGCAAACTCTTCATTATCGGTGACAACTGCTCCCCCTTCACCTGTGGTGATTGGTTTGATGGCATGAAAGCTAAAAACAGTCATATCCGAAAAAGAGCCGACTTTTTGATGCCCAATATCACTCCCAAGTGCATGAGAAGCATCGTCTATAACCAGTAAATTGTGTTTTTTTGCAATAGCATTTATGGTACGAATGGCAACAGGTTTTCCGCCAAAATCGACGGGTACAATCGCTTTAGTATGGGGAGTTATGAGTGCTTCGATGAGGTTTTCATCGATGTTTCCATCCATTTTAATATCACAAAAAACAGGCTTTGCTCCCAATGCTATTGCCATATTCGATGTAGCAACGAAACTGATGGGGGTCGTGATAATCTCATCTCCCTCTCCGATGCCACAGACAGCATACGCTCCCAGTAATGCGGATGTCGCAGAGTTAAAAGTGACACAATAGCGTGCTGTGACGTAGTGAGCGATTGCTTCTTCAAACTCTTCTACTTTAGAGCCTTGGGTAAGATGAGAACTTCGTAATATATCAACAACGGCAGCAATATCATCCTCTTCGATAAGCTGAGTCGAATACGGGATCATTTTTCTTCATCTTGGGTGAGTGCAATTTTTTCAAGTAACGCTTCAGCGCTAAGCCATTGGGTATTTGTATCCGAACTGTATTTAAATCCATATTCGACAGGAGTTCCTGTCTCACCGCAATTATTGAGGGTAAAATCAGAATTTTCTGTAAATTGGATGGTTGGTTTTATAACATAGTGATCATGAAACTCGAGTGTGAGATGAGAGTCGTCTCGCGGGCACATCACTTCGTGCATTTTTTCTCCCGGACGAATACCTACATTTTTATGAGGCATATCAGGGGCGATAGCAAAAGCTACATCGGATACTTTCATGGAAGGAATTTTAGGAATAAAGGTTTCTCCCCCGTGCATACGTTGGAAGTTTTTGAGGACAAAATCAACCCCCTCTTGAAGAGTAATCCAAAAACGGGTCATTCGTTCATCAGTGATGGGCAGCTCATGCGCTCCTTGCGCGATCAGTTTTTGGAAAAAAGGGACAACTGAGCCACGAGAACCTAAAACATTGCCATAGCGAACAACCGAAAAACGAATATCTTGAGTTCCCCGAATGTTGTTCGCCGCAACAAAAAGTTTATCCGAAGCAAGTTTGGTTGCACCATAGAGATTGATAGGACTAGCTGCTTTATCGGTCGAAAGAGCAATAACACGACTTACCCCGCAGTGCAATGCGGCATCGATGACATTTTGCGCACCATTAATGTTGGTTTTGATGCATTCCATTGGATTATATTCAGCGATAGGAACATGTTTGAGTGCTGCTGCATGAACAACATAATTCACGCTATTCATAGCACTGATAAGACGCTCTTTGTCCCTTACGTCTCCTATAAAATAACGCATGCACGGATGATTGAACCGTTGCGCCATTTCATATTGTTTAAGTTCATCGCGTGAATAAATAATGATTTTGTTGGGTTGGTAGTGTTTTAAAATAGTTTTAACAAATTGTTTACCAAAACTGCCCGTTCCGCCGGTAATAAGAATATTTTTTCCATTGAGCATTGCGTGTCCTGTCAACCTAGATAATCAGTATAAAGCAAATTTAATACCATTTCTAACTTAAGAACTAGTTACCAGTCGTGTAAGCACTAATTTGTGTTTGAAGTGAACTAAATTGATTCTCGAGCTTGGTCATCAAAGAGTCATATTGACTAAATCGTGCTGACATTGTTGCATATCGGGCATCTAAAAGGGCTTGCGAGCGTGTTTTGCTTAGGGTTAACGCTTTGGATTCATTCGCAGATCCCGTCATCCATGTACTGAGACTACCATCACTTTTTGTGTAGCTTTCCAATAAATTTTGCATGGAGGTGAATACTCCATCTTTCGTTTTGATATTTCCGTTGCTCTCGACGGTTGTGCTTCCACTCAGAAAAGTTTCTGAAGCAGATGGATCGGCATTAAATTTTGTAAGAAAAGTATTTGAATTAAAACTCATGCTTCCTGTTTGACTTAAATCAATTCCAAAATCAGGCAATGATAATCCATTAATGCTGGACGTTATCAGTTTGTTGATCTCTCGAGTGATCGAGTTGATCGAGTTGTCACCATTAAAAATACCTACCTGTCCACTAGCAACATCAGCAGTAGTCATATCGTTGAGTTGTGAAGTTAATGTATTATAGCTTTGGACAAAAGTATTTAATTCATCACTAACTGCTTGAGTGTCTTGCGTGATAGAGATGTTTGCACTCCCGCTATCTTGAAGCAAACTAAGGTTAACTCCAGCGATCAAATCCTTGATTTCATTCGTGCTGCGAGTGAGAGTGATACCATCATATTTAAATGATGCATCACGAGCGGCTTGAATTTCGTCTAAGGGGTTGTAGGTTGTATAACTTGTTAATTTTGAATCCAATCCGGCACTATTGTCTGTTAAGGTGAGTGCTGAACTAGAGCCTGCAATATTCGATTGTAAAACCAACTTATTATTACTATCGATTGAAGCAATGGCAGAGCCTGCCGCTGTATTGATAGCGGTACGTAAAGCTTCCAATGTTGTTGTAGCATCATAATTAATAACATAGTTGTTGGTGCCCATCGCAACGGTTAAATTTCCGCTTCCTGATGCGATTAAATCTGTAGACGCGGTGAAAGCTTGCGATTCAATTTTTTTGGAAGAGGCATAAAGCGAAGTGTTTAATGTACCGCC
>JAGXHZ010000022.1 GCA_024635855.1 Sulfuricurvum sp. | reverse complement strand
TGATTGATGTGCAGGGTGCAAGAGAGTTTTTTCTCCCTTTCGCTACTGTGACATCAATACGGACAGGAAACCATTTTTTACAGGAGAAAAATAATGATTAAAATCGGTGTAATTACAGCATCAGACCGTGCGAGTGCGGGAATTTATGAGGATATATCTGGAGTAGCTATCCAAGACACAATGAAAGACTATTTGAAAAGTCCTCATGAAATTGTTTATCGTTGTATCCCTGATGTCCAAGCAACGATCGAAGCAACGATGATTGAGTTGTGTGACACAGGATGTTGTTTGGTGGTGACTACGGGTGGAACAGGTCCCGCGTTACGTGATGTGACGCCGGAGGCAACGGAGAATGTCTGCGAGAAGATGATGCCGGGATTTGGTGAATTGATGCGTCAGGTGAGTCTCAAATACGTTCCTACTGCGATTTTGTCTCGTCAAACGGCAGGAATTCGCGGTTCTAGTCTCATAATCAATCTTCCTGGAAAACCAAAATCCATTCGTGAGTGTTTGGATGCGGTCTTTCCTGCTGTACCGTATTGCATTGATTTGATTGGTGGAGATTATTTAGAGTGCAACGAAGAGGTCATTAAGGCATTTCGACCGAAGTGACTTGGTGAGTTTTAAAACTCTTTCAACACTTCTTGGCTATAATTCGCCCAATAAATCATACTTTATAGGATACCTTGATGCAAAAAATTGAAGGGAAAGTTTGGAATTTCGGTAAAGATATCGATACCGACCTTATTATCGCTGCCCGTTACCTCAATACCTCTAATCCGCAAGAGCTTGCAAAGCACGTTATGGAAGATGCCGATCCAACATTTGTGACCAAAATGACTCCCGGTGATATTATCGTTGCAGATGAAAATTTTGGATGCGGTTCATCTCGTGAGCATGCTCCAATTGCTCTAAAAGCTGCTGGGGTTGCTGCCATTATTGCACCGACTTTTGCCCGTATTTTTTACCGTAACGCATTTAATATGGGATTGCCTATTTTTGAACTTCCGGAGAGTTTGGAAATCAAAGAGGGTGAATCGGTGAGTATTGATATGGATGCGGGCACGATTACCAATACGACAAATGGAAAAGTGTATAACTTTATCCCTATCCCGCCTTTTATGCAAGAACTTATCAGCGCAGGCGGATTGATGAATTTCGCGTCAGCAGAAATAGCAGCGCAAGGAGAAAAACAGTAATGAAAAAATACAACATTGCCCTTATCAAAGGGGACGGAATCGGTCCTGAGATTATCGATGAAGCGACTAAAGTTCTCGATGCTGTAGCCGCATCTGAAGACATTGAATTTAATTACCAAGAAGTATTAATGGGAGGATGTGCGTATGATGCTACTGGCGACCCGCTTCCGCAAGAGACGATTAATGTTTCATTGGCAAGTGATGCAGTCCTTTTTGGTGCTATCGGCGGTGAAAAATGGGATACTCTTCCGAGAGAAAAACGCCCTGAGAGCGGATTGCTCCGTTTTCGCAAAGAGTTAGGGGTATTTGCTAACCTACGTCCTGCAAATGTGTACGATGAGCTTGTCAATGCAAGTTCCCTCAAGCCTGAGATCGTCAAAGGTGTTGATTTGATGGTGGTGCGTGAACTTATCGGCGGTATTTATTTCGGAGAACCAAAAGGGCGTGATGAGAATAAAGGTTGGAACACCATGGTGTACACCCGTGATGAAGTTATCCGTATTGCCCACGTAGCATTTAAAATTGCCATGGAACGTTCGAAAAAAGTATGTTCCGTCGATAAAGCAAATGTGTTGGATGTCAGTCAGTTGTGGCGTGAAGTGGTCATCGAAGTTTCTAAAGAGTATCCAGAAGTTGCGCTTTCACATATGTATGTTGATAATGCTGCAATGCAGTTGATTCGTGATCCAAAACAGTTTGACGTCATTTTGACGGGAAATATTTTCGGAGATATTTTGAGTGATGAGGCGAGTATGCTCTCAGGTTCTATCGGTTTACTTCCATCGGCTTCGGTTGGAGCGGCTATTGGTGTATATGAACCGATTCATGGTTCTGCTCCGGATATTGCAGGTCAGGGAATCGCCAATCCTATCGCAACCATCGCAAGTGCTGCCATGATGCTTCGTTACGCATTGGGTGAAAATGCAGCGGCTGATCGAATTGACTATGGTATCAAGCAAGCGTTAGCCCAAGGGTATAGAACCAAAGATATTGCGGCATTTGATGCTAAAGAGATTTGTTCCACCAGCGAGATGGGTTCCATTATCGCTAACTTAGCGGCGAAATGCAAACTTTAACCCTCGCAAATATTTATGAACTTCAAGGTCTCAAAGAGGAGGCTCTTGAAATTTACAAAGAAATTTTAAAAAAAGATCCTTCCAATGGAGATGCTAAAATAGCAATTCGACGACTCTCCGGAATGCGTAAAAAGTTTTTAGGCGTTAACAATGAGATGAAAGCTTTTTTTGTCCAAATGGATGAGGAAGCCGAATTTATCCAATTTGAAAGGTGGCTATTACGAGCATGGAATTAAAAGATGTTATTTTATCAACTCTTGCAGAAATTGAAGAGATTGGTGCTCTCAGAGAAATAGAAATACCAACAATCACGAAAGAGTCTATTGAAGCAGTACGTTTAGTTGAAACTCAAGCTTCATATTCTCAAAATGTTAGTGAGAATACTACTTCTCATGATGATGAGATGAGAATATTAGATGGTATTCGAGAGCGTCTTTTAGTTTTATTTGAAGGTTTTCAATCGCCCAATAATGTTCAAATTGAAGCAAAAGTAGATCTGACGTTGAATTTTTTAGAATATTTACTCGCTACCATCGACAATCGACTCGAAACAATTAAAGTGAAATAACCAAAGGCTAAGACTTACATGACAGAACAATATCGAATTTTGATTCAATGCAACGATGAAAAGGGGTTGGTTTACAAAGTATCCAGTATTTTTTATCATCGAAATTTGAATATTTTATCCAATAACGAATTTGTAGATAAAACCCATAATAAGTTTTTTATGCGAAGTGTCGTGAGCGGCGAAGCGGATATGGAAGCGCTTAAAAATGAGCTGATCGCCGTCCTACCCTCTGACGTACACTTGGATGTTATCGCTCCGCGTAAAAAACGAATCGTTCTCATGGCTACAAAAGAGTCTCACGCACTTGGAGATATTTTGATTCGTTATGAAGCGGGTGAATTGGATGCGGTTATTGTAGGGGTTGTTTCCAATTATGATACATTAGAGCCTTTAGTATCGAAGTTTGACATCCCTTTTTATGCCGTATCGCATGAGGGGTTGGACAGAGAGGCTCATGAGCAAAAAGTCTTGGAGTGTTTAAGCTCTTTGGGTGAGATTGATTATATGGTATTGGCAAAATACATGCGAATCCTGACTCCCCAATTTGTGGATGCGTACGAAGATAAGATTATCAATATTCATCACTCATTTTTACCGGCATTTATCGGTGCAAATCCTTATAAACAAGCGTATGAACGTGGCGTAAAAATCATTGGAGCAACAGCCCATTTTGTTAACAATAATCTCGATGAAGGACCGATTATCGCTCAGAACGTTATTCATATCGATCACGCCTATGGATGGGAAGATATGCAGCGTTCAGGGCGTGATGTTGAAAAAATCGTTCTTTCTCGTGCCTTGAAGCTTGCTCTTGAAGATCGTATTTTTGTTCATGCTAACCGAACTGTTATCTTTTAATTATGTTTAATATTGTATTAGTAACCCCCCAAATTCCAAACAACACCGGAGCTATTGGCAGATTGTGCGTCAATACAGGCTCAGCTCTTCATCTCATTAAGCCCTTAGGCTTTGATATTGACGAAAAAGCGGTTCGTCGAGCTGGTTTGGATTATTGGAACAAAATTGATTTACATGTTTGGGAAAGTATAGAGGAATTTTTTATACATAATCCTCTGAGTGAGCGTTTCTTTTTTGCCACAACAAAAACTACACAACCTTATTTTGACCACAAATTTCAATCAGGGGATTACCTTTTCTTTGGCAGCGAAACAGCAGGCATCCCAGCTGAAATATTAGCGTCTGCACCAAAACAATGTATGACCATACCCATGACCAAAGAGGGGCGCAGTCTTAATCTTGCTATTAGTACAGGAATCATTTTATATGAAGCAATCAAGCAAAATTTTGTTGAATATCAAGAAGGTATGTAATGTTATTTCAAATTCTTGATTCTTTTATTATCGTTTTATTCGTTCTTTTCATAATTTTTATTTTTAGAGGATACCATCTCTCTAAACGTGAAGAAGAATATGATAAGGATGAATCTAAAACGAATTAAAATAGTTGTGATGCCCATTTCTCCATTTTTGTTTCGAAACGATTCATAAATCCACTTGCTTTAATAATAACCTTTGCCATTTTCTCCGCCTTTTAGTATTTTAAATTGTCAAATAGTAAGGTATTTGAAAAATAAAGATTAAAAATATTGCAATTTGACATATTTTTGTCAATAATATGGCATAATGTCTTTATTGAATGAATGAGAGGGAGTATTTTATTATGAAAAGTTTTTTTGATATAGTAGAAACCATTAAAGATGTTGTCTCAGGTGAATTTGCTGAGAAAAAAGTATTTGATAAAGATGTTGCAGAGTTATTGGATATTTCACAAATGAACTTTGCTACTATGAAAAAAAGAAATAAAATCCCCTTTAATGAATTACTTGATTTTTGTGCCAAGCGTTCTATTGCTATTAATTGGCTTTTGTACAATCAGTCGCCTGAAAGTTTGATAGAGCCGACAAACCGTTTTTATATGGTTCGATATTTTTCATCGGTAAGTGCATCTGCTGGCGGTGGTGCTGAAAATGGTGATTTCGATTTTGAACCGCTGATGCTTGAAGGAAATTTCGTAGCAACACTGGGTGGTGAGAAAGAATTGCGGTTTATAGAGGCGATAAATGTTTCCGGTGATTCGATGGAACCCTCTTTTAGTTATAACGATATTGTCTTTATTAATCGATCAAAAACCGATGTTGGACGGGGTGGAATCTTTACGATTCGAACAGAACATGGACTCTTTATTAAGCGGGTGCAAGTGAGAATTGATGGGAAACTGGATATTATTTCGGACAATAAAGACTATCCTATTTCCATAGCGCGTCGTGATGAAGTGGAAATTATTGGTCGTGTTGTCGGACGATTTGGTTGTATTGACTGACAAAATTCAAAGGTTTTTTGTATGATTTTTTTTAGATATATCGCTTTCATTTTGATACTTATTTTAAGTGGTTGCAGTGCTAAGAGTGGCATTGCAGTGACTCAAGTCATAACCTCGGCACCCGTACCACCTCTTTGTGTAGAGGGAAATAGTACCGCTCTTTCAGATGATATAGCATTGGTGCAAGAGATTGAAGCAGAACCCCAAGTAAATATGGCTAAAGTTAGTGATCTTGACCATTATCCTCAAATTATGGCTCCGTATGTTAATCTAAATGCCAATAATCAAACTAATTTATATGAAATTCAAAAACATTTTGATGAAAATTACTATCGAACTTGGAACTATCAAACAGCACCTATTTGTGCCAAAGAAGCTGCATGGTATGTCAGTGCATTTAAATCGGGCTATGGAAGTAATTTAAAGCCATTGCCTGCATCATGGTTTAATGAGATGGAAACTCAAAGTAATTTTCAGGCATTTTCAACGTTAAATCAATACGCTATCGCGACCAAATGGATGAATATGCGCGTATTCCCAACAGCAAATCCTCTGTATAAAAATCCTCAAAAAGCCGGAGATGGTTATCCCTTTGATTTGCTTCAAAATAGCAGCGTAGCATTTAATGAACCTCTCTTTATCTCGCACGCTTCATTGGATGGCGCATGGGTCTATATTTTTACCAACAGTGCTTCAGGATGGGTTGAAGCAAACGGTGTTGCGCTACTGAACAGCGATCAAATTGAAATCTTAAAAAGAAAAGAAAAACTTTTTATTACTGACGATAAAATTCCTTTACGTGACAGCGATAAACGCTTTATGGCGTATTCACGTATTGGTATGGTTCTTCCGCTTTTAGAAGAGACAAATGATAATTATAAAGCTTTATATGTTGACAACAGCGGAAGATTAAAAGAACTTTTTGTTCCAAAAGAATCAGCCCATATTGGAAGCAGTTTAATAAATAAAGATGAATTGATGAAGCTTGGTACTCATTTATTACGTAATACGTACGGGTGGGGCGGAATGTTTGAAGAGCGCGATTGTTCCTCAATGATTCGTGATTTTGTTACCCCTTTTGGAATTTGGTTACCGCGCAATTCTGCTCAGCAAGCTAAGAAAGGAGAAGTGATACCTTTTAATGATTTAAACAATTCTCAAAGAATTAGCTTGATCAAAGAAAGAGGAATTCCCTTTGAGACGATTTTGTATAAAAAAGGGCATGTTCTTCTTTATCTTGGAACGTATGAAGACAGCGTTATGGTAATGCACAATATTTGGGGTATTCGGACAAAAGACAAAGCAGGGCTAAAGGGGAGAGTGATTGTTGGTCGAGCTGTAATAAGTACCCTTGAACTTGGTGCCGATGTTGAAAATTTTGATTTTAGCAATATGCTATTGAGTACATTAGTAAGTATGAATATTTTTACAAAATCTCCACTTCCTATTGCACAAAAACGGGAGAAAATAAAACTCTCTAAGCTTTAATATCGAGCAATGAACCTAACATTTCATCTTGAGTGCGAATGGCATTCACATTCGCTTCTGTAATGTTTTTGATAGAGATTTGATCGGTAATCTCTTTGGTTAGATTGGTCTGTGATTTTTCCGATTTAGTGTCATCTGCTCTTGAAGTTATCGCTTGAGTAGAATTTCCTCCATTCTCTTTAACAAGGGTGTTTTTTGGAATAAATCCATCCGTATTAACATTGGCTACATTATTAGCACTATTATTCATATAAGTCTGATTCGATGTAAGAGAAGAAATATTTGAGCTTATCATTTAAAGCGCCTTCTTTTGGATATAAACAGTATAAAACCAGCCACCTTAAGAGATGGCAATGGTTGTCAATTAGTGTAAATCGGCGTTGAGTTTTACTTCACGGGTTGAACGTCGAATGAGCAATTGCCCCGTCGTAGAGTCTTGACGATAGTGGATACCGTTAAGAGCGACCAAATCTTTTCCTTTGAAGCTGACTCCGCTCAATTGTGCATTTGGGTTTGCTTCTTGGATTTTAGAAAGCTCTTCGCCACTCACCGAAAATTTGGTTCCTGCTAGTACAGCGATCCCAGCATCGACGATACAACCATCACCCAGTGCAATACCCGTTACCGAGTTAGCACCTAAAAGGGTGTTTTTACCGATAGTGACAGGGATACCGTCCGTTCCGCTAAGAACACCGAGGATCGAAGCTCCACCGCCCACGTCTGAGCCATCACCTACGATAGCAGAGCTTGAAATACGTCCTTCTACCATACTGACACCGGTTGTTCCTGCATTGAAGTTGACATAACTCGCACCCGGCATGATTGTTGTTCCTGCATGGAGCTGTGCTCCGAAACGGACTTTTGAATCATCCAATACTCGAGTGTTGTTCGCAGGGATGATGTGTTGGAGATAACGAGGGAATTTATCGACGAAATCGATTTTCGGATATTCGTTGGCAAATTTGAGTTCGATCTCGTTTTCACGGAGCCATTCGAGTTCGATCGGTTGACCCTCAGACCATGCCACATTGTGCAATGCACCAAAGGCACCATTGAGATTGAGGGAACGCAAAGGAGCTTTTGATGATGAAAGAGCGTAGAGTTTGAGATAAGTTCCCTCAACACTGACGCAGGCAACATCGTTGAAAAGTATAACGAGACGAAACTCGCCATCACGCATACCGCGCTCTTTGATTTGATTGTAAAGTGCGGAAATGATTTGAATATTTTTATGTGCATCACCATACGCTTCATCAGAGTATGGGGTAAATGCATTCAAGCATCCTTCTAAAAACTTGACCGTGACGGGGATAATTACTTCATCCGCGTTAAAATCGATCTCGAATCCTTGCTCTTGAGCACTTTTGATAAAAATTGCTGCACTTCCAAAGTTTTCATTCCAGTTAATATGCGGGTAAGTAGCTTGGAGAATTTTATCACTGTTAAGCTGACCGAAATCGACACGGCAAATACCGAATGCTAGAGGATTTTTATACCCTTGTGAGTTTTGGATTTCATTGACGCACTCTTTGAAAGCACTTTCTGTTTCTATTATATTCATTAAAGCTCTCTTGTTTAAAATTTAATTCCGAATTTTAGCATAACTCTCTACGGCTGTGTTGAAGATCGCATGTTATACTACGTATAAATTATTTTGTGGAACTATTATGGAACAGTGGATTGAACTTTTAAAAGCGAACAATTATTTAGGGATCAAAAAGTATCTTAAAAATGGTGCTTCACCAAATGAGAGTGAAGAAAATGGAGAATCGGTCATTTGTTTCGCGCTTCGTTATCATTGTGATTTGGAAATACTTGAATTGTTGATTGCAGAGGGTGCTGATTTGTATGAGACGGATAATGAAGGGGTGAGTGTCTTTGATGTTGCCGTGACGTATAATAATCTTTTTTTGATTGAGAAGCTGATTAAAGATGGTTTTGATGTCAACAAATCGACGCGTCGCAGTGGATTCACCCCTTTGATGGGAGCCGTATGTTATGGACGTGTTGAAGTGATTCAAAAACTGTTGGATATGGGAGTGGACGTCAAGGTACGGGACGGACATGGATTAACTGCTATCGACTTTGCCCGTAAAATGCATAAAAAAGCAATTTTAGCCTTACTTCAAGGGGAAAAAGATGGAACAGTTTAAAACGTTTTTATTACTTGGAAGTCTTAGTGTCGTACTGGTTTTTATCGGCGGTTATTTAGGGGGTCAGATGGGAATGCTCATCGACCTCATAATGGCAGGCGGAATGAATTTTTATGCTTATTATTTCTCGGATACGGTAATTTTGAAACACTATAATGCAGTTGAAGTTGATCCCAGAGAAGCGCCGATGCTGTATCGTGTTATTGAAAGATTGGTGGAGCGCGCCGAGCTTCCTATGCCGAAAGTTTATATTATCCATGATCATATTCCCAATGCGTTTGCAACGGGACGAAATCCTGAACATGCGGCAGTAGCGATTACAACAGGCTTATTGGAGCTTTTAAACGAAGAAGAGGTTGAGGGAGTGATGGCGCATGAACTTTCTCATGTCCACCATCGCGATATTCTCGTCGCAACTGTAGCGGCAACCATTGCGGGTGCTATCGCATTTATTGCCAATATATTGCAGTTTGGAGCCATATTCGGCAATCGAGATAATCGAGGCGGTAATCCGATTATGATGATAGCAATGGCGATTGTTTTACCTATCGCTGCAAGTGTGATTCAAATGACGATTAGCAGGTCGCGTGAGTTTATGGCGGATGAGGGGGCTGCAAAGTTGACAGGGCATCCTGAGTGGCTTCAAAGTGCTTTGGTAAAGTTGACAAATTATAATGGACGAGGAGAAGTGCAGGGTGCTACACCTGAAAATGCGCACATGTTTATTATCAGCCCTTTTGACGGGAAAAACTTTTCATTTTCAAATCTTTTTAGAACGCATCCCACAACGGAACAAAGATTGGAACGACTGGAAGCATTAAAAAATCAAATTGACACAGAAGAACCGTCAAAATTGTATGACCGTCATTACAGTTAAATATTATTCGTGTTCGATTTTTAGTGTAAAATAAGGCTTTTTAGCCCCTGTCGAATGTGGTTTATGAAAAAAATAACGCCGATAAGAAGCGTAAACGATCATCATTAATGTTAATACAATGATTAAAAAACCTATCATCATTTCTTTCCTCCTTAGAGTCTACAAAAAGTATATCGTCATTGCAATAATAATTTTTAATTATAGAACTTCAAAAAGGATCGACTTGATCGTTAGATCATGGATAAAAAGATTAAAATTCTCATCACACAATGTTTTATCGGGGGATGCAATAGAAATTTCTACCGTAGGAATACCATTATTTATCATCGGAAGAGATGAAAAATCAACGCTTGGATCAAGCTTTTCCATAACTTCTATAAGGGTGTTTTCACTTGTTTGAGCGACCAGTGTTTTTCGATACGTCTTCTCCGCCAAGGGATAAAAACGTTCCAATGCTTCTTCAACCATAGGATGAGACATCTCAGGAAATCCCGGCATGAAAAAATAACGATTTTCAAGATAAAATCCAGACATATTGTTGATAACGTTATGCAGCAGTTTGGAATTTTGAGGCAGCATTGCCATATTAATACGATGAGGGAATGCTTGATCTTCGAACCGTTCAAGAATATCCGCATAAAATGATGGATGAGAAACAAGGATACCGTCACTAAAAACATCGCTGGCAATTTGGCGGGTTAGATCATCAGGAGTAGAGCCAATACCGCCAAAACTAAACATGACACCATTTGGATCTTTTTTAATAAGGGTATAAATTGAATGGATGAGTTCAATGTCATCTTTGATGATAAACGTTGAAAATAAAACGTGTCCTCGATCTAAAAGAGCATCGCGAACAAAGTCAAAATGTTTGTCGATTCTGCGACCATTGAGAATTTCAGAGCCGATAATAACGGCGTAAAAGTGTGGTGATTTCATCTGATTATTATAGCGTAACAGCCATTTTTAACCAACATAGCGCTAAAATAAAGCTATTAAATAATGACAATTGGATAAGAATTATGGTTAAACCTCTTTTAATTGAAATCGGTGTTGAAGAACTCCCAGCCGTTCCTTTGCTGAAAGAACTTGCGGAAATTGAGAAAAAATGGGCAGACGTTTTGGAAAAAAACGGTTTGCTGTGTGAGTTTGAATTTTATTATACCCCTCGTCGTCTCGTGTTATGGCATCGTGAGTTTAAGACTGCTCAAGAAGATCGAACCGAAGAATTTTACGGTGCGCCGGTAGAAATGGCGGTAAAAGATGGTGTGGCTACCCCTGCTGCACTTGGTTTTGCAAAAAAATGCGGCGTTGACTTTGAACAGCTTTCCCGTTCAGAAAAGGCGGGCAAAGAAGTTCTTTATTATGCCAAGAATGTTGAGGGGAAAGAGAGCTCAGATTTACTCAATGAAATGATTAATCAGTGGATTAAAAGTCTTAATTTTGGTAAATCCATGCGATGGGGAAGCAATACGGAGAGCTTTATCCGTCCGATTCGCTGGCTAAATGTGATGTTGGGTGAAAAACAAGTAGATGCAGAGCTTTTTGGTGTGAAATCAGCTCCTTTAACCTACGTTCACCGTATCAGCCATTTTGAAGCCAAACCGCTCGGCTCGTTGCATGAGTATTTTGATGTACTCAAAAACGGTTCTGTTACCTTGTTCCCGCAAGTGCGTCGCTCTACTATTTTAGAAGCTTTTAAAAACCTTGAGAATGAGCATGGAATTACGATTGAGATCGATGAAGATTTGCTCGATGAAGTCGTGGCGATTACCGAACATCCGACTCCTTTGCTTGGAAAGTTCGATGAAAGTTTTTTAGAGCTTCCTCCCGAAGTCATTATCACTTCGATGAAAGAGCATCAGCGTTATTTTCCAGTATTTAAAGAGGGTAAACTTATCAATGCATTTGTAGTGGTTTCCAATGCTTTGGCGGATGATTTTACGCAGGTAATCGAAGGAAATGAGCGTGTTTTACGACCGCGTCTTAGTGACGCATTGTTCTTTTATCATAACGATCTCAAAAAAGGGCTCAGTACCGCTGGATTGGAAAAAGTTGTCTTTATGAACGGCTTGGGAACGTTGGCGGAAAAAATCAAACGGGAAAAAATCGTTGCAACTACTCTCGCAAATTTAATATATGACAATATCAATCCTAACCATTTAGAGCGTTCAATGGAGTTGGCAAAAGCCGATTTGATGTCGGAGATGGTCTATGAATTTACTGAACTTCAGGGGCTTATGGGCTATTATTACGCCCTTGCTTTGGGAGAGCCTTCCGAAGTCGCGATCGCCATCAAAGAGCAATATCTCCCGAGCGGTGAAGAGAGTGCCCTGCCTAGCACAATGCTCAGTGCAATCGTCGCAATGGCAATGAAGCTCGACACTTTGATCGGGATGTTCAGCATCGGTGAGATTCCGACGGGTTCACGCGATCCGTTCGCTCTTCGCCGTGCCGTTAACGGGATTATTAAAATCGCCGTTGCGTACCAAATTCCTCTCAATTTCTCTACCTTGATCGATCAGCTTGCTTCTTTGTATCCGCAAGGCAAAGAGTACAAAAAGAACATTGAGACATTTATCATCGAGCGTCTTGCAGGGGCTTATATCGGCGTTAACCCATCAATCATCCAGTCGGTCGTGGCTAAAGGGGCAAATGTAGAGCTCGACATCCTCGACATCGACCGTAAAATCCGTGCCGTCAATACCATCGCATCATCCGATACGTTTATCGAAGCGTTCTCCACCTTTAAACGCGTCAGCAATATCCTTAAAGACGAAGCGATGGATAAAGAATTCAGCGTCAACGAAACTCTCTTTGACAATGATGCAGAGCGCAATCTCTACTCATCGGCGAAAGCGGTTATGGCTGCGGAGTACGAGAGCCTTGAAGAGCGTTTGGATGCACTTTTTGCGCTTAAAGCACTATTGGACATATTCTTTGATAACGTTATGGTCAATGCCGAGGATTTAAACGTCCGTGCGAACCGTAAAGCCCTTGTTGGGATGATCTACGCCGAGATTTATTCGATTGCCGACATTAAAAACATTACTCTCTAACGCTTCAGTCATTCCCAATTTGATTGGGAATCTCTTCTTCATTTGATTTCTTGGATATATGCCTAAAAGAAGATATTAAAAACATCCACCATAATAAAAATCCATACAATAGACTATTCATATTTGTAGCCATTATAGAGCTATGTAAAGGATCATTTTCTATTGCTGAATAAAACCAACTATCAGGAAAAATAAAAAGTAGTATGGCGTTTATAACCATTCCAGGATAAAAAAATAAGTACATGATTAGAGTTGCATTGATTGCCATTAAAATAGCATAGATCATTATAATTATTACGCCAGATATTAAAGAAATAAACAATAGATTTAATATACTTTTTATCATTATAACGTTCCTCTGATAACTAATTTTATGATTATAGAATAAAATTACTTCTCTTTCAAAATAGCGTTATTCCCATTTTGGGAAATATACGCTATACTTTCTCTCATGAGAGTCATTACAAAACGGACATTACTTGATTTTTGCGAAAAACATCCCGATGCACTGAGTCCACTGAATGCATGGTACGCTGAAGCAATAAAAGCGCAATGGTCAACACCCCAGGATATAAAAGCTCAATATGTTACTGCGAGTATATTAGGTGATAACCGTGTTGTCTTTAACATAGGTGGCAATAAATACCGCCTGATCGTTAAGATCAACTACCCTTATGGTACGGTTTATATCCGTTTTATCGGCACTCATGCCGAGTATGACAAAATTAAAGCAGAGGAGATTTAAAATGAATATTTTTCCAATACGAACCGAATCCGATTATGAAAAAGCACTCTCACGTATCGAAATGCTGATGGATGCCGAGTATGGTACTTCTGAGGGCGATGAACTCGATATTTTGACAACGCTTGTCGAGAATTATGAAGCTAAACATTTTCCGATCCCCGCGTGTGATCCCATAGAAGCAATCCGCTTTCGTATGGAGCAGATGGGGTTAGAAGCAAAAGATTTGACCCCCATTATCGGTTCACGTTCCAAAGTTTCCGAAGTGCTCAACCATAAACGTCAACTTTCTATCTCTATGATTCGTAACTTGCACGCCCAGTTGAATGTCTGTCTCTTATACACATC
>JAGXHZ010000002.1 GCA_024635855.1 Sulfuricurvum sp. | reverse complement strand
TCGTCGGCAGCGTCAGATGTGTATAAGAGACAGGCCAGAAGCAGTATCGAAGCAATCGGTGCCATTGATTTGGCTCCTTGAAATGCGGAATCGATAAAATCTGCGGTGTTCATCACATTTTTAAAGCGATAGTAGCCGTACATCATGAGTAGTGTTAAGATAAGGGTATAAAAAATAGAGCTCGATCCTGACCCTTTGAGTAAATTTCCATTTCCTGTGATAAGCATGAAAATCAGTACTCCGCCAATCATCCACACCATCGGCCATACGAAAAGACCAACAGACCCTTTTTCATCATCGCATTCTATGGAGGGTTCAGTGATGGCAGCGTGTTTCATGGGACCAATGTCGATGTTGTACCAAATGGTAAAAAACGTGACGATGAGGGTGATGTAGGCGTAAAAATTGTAGCCGATAGCACTGATAAGCCAGCGAGCTTCTTCTCCGGCGATAAGCCCGGCGGCAATTTGTCCGCCTATGAGTCCCAAAAGCAATGCTCCCCAGCCGTTGATGGCAATAATGGAGCATACGGGTGCTGAGGTGGAGTCACACACAAATGCGAGTTTTGCACGACTAATCCCATATTTATCGCAAAAAGGTCGTCCTATAGCCCCTGCTACAAGGGAGGTAATGGAAGATTCGATAAAGATAATAAGCCCTGCAAGGAAACTGGGGATTAACGCACCGCGTTTAGAGCTGACAAGAGAGCGCTTAGTACTAAGCTCATGAACCAATCCATTGACTCCGCCACTGCGCTCAATAAGCGTCATAACACTTCCCACCATCATGGCAAATGCGAGCGTTTTAAGAACCCATAGTTCGCTTAGTAATCCCCAAAATCGTTCAAAAATCAGGGTAAACATTGAGAGGGGATTAAAATCGGCAATAATAAATTCTCCAACGAGAATGGCAGCAATAAGGGCAATAAAAACCGATCGGCTAAAGAGAGCAAGAACAATAGCAATAAAAGGAGGGAGCAGCCCTAGCACACCAAATTCGATTTGGAAGTCCTTAGAGAATGACTTGCAGGCGCATTAAGCCTGCACGTCCAAACTGTTCTTCGTAATAGTCACTTCTTTTTTCATCAATGACACTGAAACCTAATTTTTTGTAAATAAGTTCCATTTCAGCCGACCCTATCTCGATCATCGTTTGTACTTTTCGATATCCTTTGAGTCGTGCGGTGAGCATGCTTTTACCCACCAATTCTTTGAGAATTTCAAAACTTTTGTATTCAGGATCAATCACCATGAAATCACATACCCATGTTTTATTGTCGATTTCGGGTTCACACAGTAAATAACCCGCGATTCGTTCATGATACGATTCATCAATACCGACTTCTTCAAGAGCACGCGCAAAAATATCATGCGTTGCTATACGCGGCTCGTAACCGCAAATGGTTCCAACGCTTTTTCCTCCTACTACTGCGATCATAAAGTTAGAAAAATGACAGTAGCTTTTGGTAGCAGTCAATGTGAATTTTTGAAGAAACTCTAAAAGAAGTTTTTCATCATTGGTATTAAAAATATAATCGAATATCCCTACTTTTTTTTCAGAACGGGAACTTTCCAGAAGAGCTTTAGCTATAAATGGTGCGTCCGCTTCTTCGGCTTTTCGAATGGTTATGCTCATTCCCTGTACCCCCATGATTTTCATTATGCTATACTACCTAACTTTAAAACAAACTAAGTTCGAGCTGGAAATATGTCTAAATTCACTTCATTTATTTTTATTTTTATCATAACAGCATCTATATGGGGATCACAGCAGCTTGTTGTTGTGATTTCACCTGGACTCAATTCAACGCATGGCGTATTGCAGCGATATGAAAAAGAAGAGAGTTGGCAAAAGAGAGGCGAGGCAATTTCTGTGGTTCTTGGTCGTAGCGGATTAGGCTATTGGGGTGTTCGTCAGCCGCAAAAGCATGAAGGAGATGGAAAATCACCTGCTGGAGTGTTTGAGATTGGCTCGACGTTTGGATACGCGCTTGAGACTAATTCCTCAATGCCTTATTTGTATGCGGATGAATCGCTGATTTGCGTAGACGATACCGGTGATCGATTCTATAATAAAATGACTATTTTAAATCCATTAAATCCTCCAAAAAGTTTTGAAAATATGCATCGAAGTGATGATCTTTACCGCCATGGAGCGGTTATCGAGTATAACCGACTTGGGGAAAAAGGGAGAGGGTCTTGCATCTTTTTTCATCTGAATCGTCCTGATCATCGTCCAACATCAGGATGTACCGCAATGGATGAAAAGCCTTTGATTGAGATGTTACGTTGGCTTGATCCGTCTAAAAATCCGAAACTGTTACAGATTCCAAAGAGTGATTGTAAAGAATATCAAAAAGAGTTTGTGGGGATAGAGTGTCAGTAGCCGTCATTTTCCCCGTTCGTGGTGAGCTTGTCGAACCATGGATTTTCACCCTTCGACAGGCTCAGGGCGAACGGAAATATTAGTTATTAATAACATCCACTTTAGGCGTTTTAGCTGTAGATGCCGGAAGCATTGGATAGATAACGGTTGGTTTTTTGCCTTCAAGAGATTTCAGAAACGTTTCAATCTCAGCTGTTTCGTTATTACTTAGATCAATGCCCAATTGAATACGACCCATCTCTTTGATTGCTTCGCTAAGGGTTGCGATTTGACCGTTGTGGAAATAGGGAGCCGTTTCGGTAACGTTACGCAAGGTCGGTACACGTACCATTCCGTTTTTATCCCCTTTAAAATCACCCACATTCATGTATTTATACGAAGCAACGGCACCCAATGCCTGCATTGTTCCGCCCAAAGCGATGTCCTTATGACACGTTGCGCATCCTTTATCGATAAACGTTTTAAGCCCTTTTTGCTCTGGAGCTGTAAGTGCTTTTTTATTACCGCTTAAGAACGCATCATAACGTGATGGAGTAACCAATGTACGCTCATATACAGCGATAGTGTCCGCGATTTTTTCAAAGGTAATTTTGACATCTTTGCCATACGCTTTTTGGAACATGCTAACGTATTGAGGCATAGACGTAACAACACCAGCTACATGGTCTTTTGGCGCTGCCATTTCAGGACCTGCTTGCATAGGACCCTGTGCTTGGTCTTCGAGGTGAGGGCTTCGTCCATCCCAAAATTGTTGGCTATAAAATACCGCATTGTAAACAGTCGGAGAACTCAAATGATGCGGGTTAGCCGTCCATTTGTGTCCGATTGCGGCACTCATACCATCAACACCACCGATGGCCAAGTTATGACAGGTGTTACAGCTGATAAGACCGCTTTTGGAAAGACGAGGCTCAAAATAGAGCATTTTCCCTAATTCTACTTTTGCAGAAGTAGTAGGATTTTTAGGATTAGAAGTAAGTTTTTCAAGCGCTTTTGTGTTCGAAGGGATTGGTTTTAAACCTGCTGTTTTGGCTTCATCTGCAAGTGTTGCACCCATAACTGCTGTTGCGACGAGAGCACTAAGTAATAAGATATTCATGAGATTCTCTTTATAATTAAAATAATATTATATTGTAGCAGAATTTAACTAAAGGAAAATTATTATCTTTTAGTTTTTAGCAAGCTCTTGCATTACCGTATATCTTTTGGTTGTTTCCAATCGGCGGCATGCGACTTCAAATGCTGCGGATTCACCGATGAGGGTACAGTGTTTTTTCGCTCTAGTGATAGCGGTGTAAAGGAGTTTTGTATTAAGCATAATGAGGTGCGAGAAACTCATCACCATCACGATATTTTCATACTCCATCCCCTGAACCTTATGGACACTCAGCGCATAGGAGAGACTGAGCAAATCACGCACTCCTTCATAGGTATAGTGAACAATCAGCTCTTCGTTTGGGTAATAGACACTGCACAGTTCCTCTTCTTCATCGATTTTAAAAAGCAATCCGCACATGCCGTTGAATATCCGTCGCTCCAGAGGATCGCTTTGCTCTTTGAACTCATCCGTCGTATGGGTAGGCATATTTTCATTACGAATATGAACCACTTTGTCAAAGAGACGAAATTCACCTTTATGGGTTTTTATCTTTTTTTTTGGATTAGGGTTGAAATATTCTTGCAACAGCACGTTGAGATTATCCACACCAAGCGCATGTCCGCGCATGGGAGAGATGACTTGGAAATGGTTGAGATATTCTTTGATTTTTTTGGTTTCAAGATAGGTTCGCGAAACGCTAAGATGAGAGAGCGCAGTTTGAGCAATGGAAGCGAGAATATTTTGGGTATTGGTCTGCACTACTTCGTCAAATTCACTGCCGCTTAGGTTTTGTTTGAGAGCGTATCGGTTGGAAATATCAACAGGGGTAAAAGTAAAATCATCATAAGAATCGCTATAGGCAGGTATGACACCCTGACGTACGTCATTGGCAATGAGGGCGATAGCCTGATCGGAGCGTTGGCGATAGATGTGGGTAAGAGTAACGGTAGGAGCAATACTTAGGGCAATAAAGTCACTTAATGGACTCCCTGCGCCGATAGGTGGAAGTTGTGCGTCATCACCTACGATGATGATGGTAGCGTCAGAGTCGATTTTGGAAATAAGCCGCGCAAACAGAAGTGAATTAATCATGGAAGCTTCATCGATAAGGACGACATTGTAGGGCATTTTATCCTGACCCTCAAATTTTACCAAGAGACTTTGGATGGTGGCACTCTCATATCCGCTTCGCTCTTTAATCCGTTGGGATGCGATACCGCTAAGAGCACAGGTAATGATCGTTTCTCTCGTGTGGCGCGTGTTCAATAAATCCAAAAGGGCTTTAGCCGTGGTACTTTTCCCCGTTCCGGCATAGCCTACGAGGAGCAACAGTTTGCATCCTAGATTGATCCGTTGCAAAGCACTTCGCTGCTGCTCTCCCAGAGTCAGAGAATGTTCGCTTAAAAAGGATTCCAAATCATCGGTGAGACTTTGGTCCGTTGCTTTCGTCCGTTTTTTGAAATTATCCACCAAAAACTTTTCCGCTTCATAAATCCGATCAAGTGCGAGTTTGCCGCTGGATAAAACAACAATACTTCCCTCGTTGATTCTATCCAGTAAAGCCTCTTCATAGACCCCATTATTTCCTAAATTCAGCAATCCATCGAGCTTTGCAAAGAGAATGCTTTTCTCGATACAGCTGTTTCCCTCTTGGTCACAATATTCGCTGAGGGTAAATTCCATCGCCGCTTGTATACGTCTGGGATCATGATGATGAAGTTTCATATTTAGCGCAATCTCATCCGCTTTTTTAAACCCGATGCCGTGTATTCGCATAAGCGTATACGGATTTTTTTTGATGGTTTCTATGGGCTCTTTAATCTCTTTCATGGCGGTTGCTATGAGACGAAGAAGGATAGGGGTGACACCGAATGGGGCTAAAAACTCTCCCAAAAGGCGCATCGAGCGAAATTGTTTCCAGCCATTTGCCAACCGCTCCAGCCGCTTTTCATTCATCCCTCTGATTTCCAAAAGTTGCTCGATATTATTTTCTAAAATCTCAACCAGCCCCTCTTGACCATATTTTTCGATCAGCTCGGCGGTGAGTTTTTTGGTAAATCCTTTGACAACACGGTTGAGAAAAAAGAAGAGTTCGTTTTGATTAACGGTGAGGGATTGCGCATTGAAGGTTTTGCCGTAGCTTTTGTGAACTTCCCATTCACCTTTGAGAGTGATGGCGGCATCTTTGAGATTTTCTACATCACTCTCGTGATAGTGGGCACTGATTTTTTCACCGCTTTTGAGGGCAGCGATAAAAAAACCGCCGTTTTCGTAGATGATTTTATCGATTTGACCGATGAGTGTTTTCATGGAAAGATTGTAGCGTTATTGTAAAAAGAATAAATTTATGTGGCTCATAGACATATTTTTAATCTTTTAGGCTTTAACTCGTGCGATTCTTGCCTCTTCTTGAGATTTATACAGTTCGGCACATCCTTTTGAAAGTTCGCGGATTTTCAGGATGTAATTTGCCCGTTCGGTCACGGAAATCGCTTTCCGTGCATCGAGGGTGTTAAATGTGTGCGATGCCATCATGCACAAATCGTATGCAGGGAGGGGAAGTTCTGCTTCGAGACATCGTTTACATTCGGTAGATTTAGCTTCAAATTCAGCGAAAAGCATAGCCGTATCAGCGATTTCAAAATTGTATTTGCTAAACTCGATCTCACCTTCTTTATGGATATCACGGTACAAAGTTTTACCATACTGGTTTTCGCTCCACACGATGTCAAACACGGTATCAACCCCTTGGAGATACATTGCCAGACGCTCGGTTCCGTAAGTGATCTCAACCGCGACAGGATCGCACGCGATGCCTCCTACTTGCTGAAAATAGGTAAACTGTGTCACTTCCATCCCATTAAGCCACACTTCCCAACCCAGACCCCATGCACCCAGCGTCGGGGATTCCCAGTTGTCTTCCACAAAACGGATGTCATGCTCTTTGAGGTTGAGCCCAAGATATTCGAGACTCTTGAGATAAAGCTCTTGGATATTCTCAGGGCTTGGCTTGATAAGGGCTTGAAACTGATAGTAGCTTCCCAAACGGTTTGGATTTTCGCCATAACGTCCATCAGTGGGACGGCGACTTGGAGCGACATACGCCACGGACCACGGTTGTGAGTCGAGTGAGCGCAAAAAAGTAGCAGGATGAAACGTCCCAGCACCAGCAGGTATATCATAAGGCTGAACGATAGCACACCCTTGATCATTCCAAAATTGTTGAAGTTTTAACAGCATATCGCCAAAAGTTATCATAAAAATTCTCCGTTAAATAGTGATGGGATTATAACTCAGTCCAACTTACAGATAATAGAACCGATCTCATGTCCAAGCGAACGCGACACCACAGAACATTTTATTTTGAGTAAAAAACAGATATTTTTACGTGTGGAGGGGGTCATACATTCGTAATTTCCCATCCCTTTGGCGATGATAACATCGGCGGTATTAAAGAGCTTTTTGGATTCTTCGGATGCACGTTCATAAACAAATCCGGGAGTATTGACTCCACTATCCATGAGGGTGCAAATCTGATCCATCTTGGCTTCTTCTGCCTCTTTCAGGGTAACGTCATTAATGATAAAATTACCTCGAACCATGTAGGTGATCTCTAAATGGGGGTAGAGTATTTTTAGATGTTCGATGGCTAATGCATCGAAAAGATGTTCGCCGGTATTGTCACCGATGTAGAGCAATGTTTTTGCTTTGTGAAGTTGCTCAGTGAGCTTTGCAGAGTCATCATGGGCGAACGGAGTATCAAAGACAGAGGTAATCGCGCCGTGTAAATCAAACGCTACTTCTGCTGCCAAATCGATAACATTTCCTACCACCGCTGTTTTGAGCAATGCCATAAAAGGATCATTACTATGTTCTATTGTCTCACGTAAAAAGGGGATATAGTGTTGAGCTTGTGTAGTTGCGTGAGTTTTTTGTGTATCATAGAGATCAATTTTTTCGGCAAAAAGAGCCATTTGTTCATACAGCGGTGCGGCAATGATGGGAGGAGAGAGGGTAAAATCGGCACTTGAAAGAGAGGTTTCAACAAAAGAGACAATCTTTTGAGTTAAAGCTTCATCTGCTCCAATGGCATCGCAAACACGTTCGCTTTGGGCAATGATGCACCCGATGCACTCAGATTGGATGGTCATTGAGCTGCGTGCTCATCGATTACTTTTCCCCACATGAGTTTGTATTTACGACGCATAAATTCTACTTCTTGAGCCGAAAGTTTGAGTTGTTCGGTCAAAATTGCGATGGTTTTACGGTCTTCATCGTAGAGCTCTTGGAGAGAGCCAAGGGCTTCTTTGAGAAATGCATTTTCATTTTTAATCGACTCGATGGTCTCTTCTTTGGCAACGAGCACTTTTTCATGGAGATTGATGATTGTCCCAATCGTTTTTTCGACAAAACTTGCACCCATGGTAATATCAGCATGCGAAGCACTTAACTGGGTGATAGACGCAGGAACTATGCCGCCCATCCCCTGAGCCGGATCGATGAGGACTACTCCCTCTTCAACGATGGTCGTTAGTTTCCCGCGTACAATAAGTGCTTCCACTTCTTCTGGATCCATTTGGGTCAAATCGGCATATTCGTAAATACTCATCCAATGTTCGTGCATCATGTCCCCTTTTAGAGTATGGTTTCAATTTCCATCGAATCCATTTCCACTTTTTTAGCTTTGGAGATTCTGTCTTCTTGAAGTTTCATTCGAAGTTCTTCATTTTCGAGTGCCAAAATCTGCATAGCAAGATAGGCTGAATTGATAGCTCCCGCTTTTCCGATAGCCACGGTTGCAACAGGCATTCCTGCTGGCATTTGAACGGTAGAGAGAAGTGCATCAATACCACTAAGTGCAGATGCGCTCATCGGTACACCAATAACAGGTTTGATCGTTTTAGAGGCAAGAACACCGGCTAAATGGGCAGCCATACCAGCTGCTGCGATAAAGACTTGCGCCCCTTTAGCCTCTGCCGCGATAATATAATCTTTGGTACGCTCAGGGCTGCGGTGAGCCGAAGAAATGATAAGTTCATACGCAACACCGAACTCTTCAAACGTTTGTGAGCACGATTTCATCACATCAAAATCGCTTTTACTCCCCATAATAATAGATACAAATTTCATTTTTTTCCTTTTACTAAAGTTAACATCGTGTTCCTACTCCCATATCCTCAGTTGCAGGGATACGAAAAAAGGTAAAGTGAGGCAACGAGCAGGGGAGTTTAAATCGGTTCAGATTCCCGCTGTGAACCTGATCCCACACCTTTCCATTTTCAGCAAGTAGCTGTTTAAAGATAATAATCCATTGCCCATCTCGTTTTTCGACCGTTCCGATTTCATTGTCACACGCTTCGATTAACGCATCGGATGGAGCGACGATTTCCATGATATCATTGGGAAATGTTTTGTATTTGCATTCAAAAAATTCTCCTGATTCATCGACGATTCCCGCTACTTGATGGGTTCCCATCATCATAGTAAAGTCGAGATTTTGTG